>JAFGXQ010000197.1 GCA_016936575.1 Deltaproteobacteria bacterium | reverse complement strand
GGTTAACAAACCGTCTTTTTTGCGTAAGGACGTTAAAACGAATGGGACTCGTTTATGCTTGACAGAGTACCTATTCATGGGAGCAGTCATGAAACTATCAATTGCGCATCTCTGCATTCACACCAGAGATTTGGAAGCCACGCGAAAATTTTACTGCGCTGGGCTGGGAATGAAAAAAGTGTTCGATTTCACGTTGAAGGGAAGTCTTTACGGATACTATCTGGAGATGGCGAAAGGAAATTTTATTGAGGTATTTATTGATGACGGCGTGGCGCCGAAAGTGAGCGGGCCCATGCGTCACCTGTGCCTGGAAACAGACGATATTGCGGGCGCGAAAGCCAGGCTTACCGACGCCGGCATTGAAACCACTGATATTATCAAAGGATGCGATAACACCTACCAGTTCTGGTTCAAGGACCCCAACGGCATCGACATTGAGCTGCATCAATACACCGCCGAGAGTTCCCAGTTCACCGGAACCGATTGCGAAGTGGATTGGGTGGAGTAAGGGTGGCGCAGAGACAGAGATTTGAATCGACAACAGCTACAGCGGAAGTTCGTTGTGGGTGAGTTGTTCGAGGGTCTGGCGCTTTCGAATGAGCTGCAGGGTGCCGTCGCTGCGGACCAGAATTTCTGGAATCTGAACGTGTGAGTTGTAGTTGAAAGGCGTCATCGATGCGCAATAGGCGCCGCATCCGCCAACCAGAAGTAAATCATCCACCGCCGGATCGGCCATTTTTCTGGGCACGATTTCTCCGTTGCCGTTCAATGTGAATGAATCGCCGCTTTCGCAGCAGCGTCCCACAACGATTTTTTCGGTCAATGCGGAGTCCAGCCTGAACTCGCTCGACAGCACTGAGCCTTGCGCGGAAATGAAAAAGAACGGATGCTGTGCGCCGTACAGCAGCGGCCGTGTATTTACCTCCATACCGCCGTCCGCGAGCAGAAATTGAAAGCCGTCGTGCCCTGTCTGCTTTTTGTCCATGATTCGGGTCAGCAGGTAGCCCGCATTGGCAACAACGTAGGTGCCCGGTTCAATTTCCATGGTGAGTTTCCGGCCGGTGCGTGCGGCGAAATCTGTGAACCGGTCTTTCGCATACTCGCCGAGCTGAACAATGTCGGCCGCCTCTTCTCGGGGCATGCGCGCTACTTTAAATCCGCCGCCGAAATTCACTGTGGTGGCATCTGGAAAGTATTTTTCAACAAAGCCGAGTTCCAAATCGATATTTTTGCGCCAGGCTTCAGGGTCTCCGCCGGAACCGATGTGCACGTGCACCTGATCAAAGACGATTCCCTCCTGGGCGGCGAACGCCAATTGTTCCTCCATAATAGACAGATGAACGCCGAAGCACGAATATTTGTCGCCGGTGTTGCGGGTGACGCTTTCGCCGGAACCGACGCCCGGGTGGATTCGCATGGACAACGCAATGTTGTGCGACTTGGCGACGGGTGCTATCAGCGATAACTGGCGGGCCGAGCATACGTTGAATTTCATTCCCGATTTTACCATGGATTCCAGGTCGACAAGGTCCGTTCCGGTATGCAGTTCCTGTGTCGTGAGCATAATTTTTGACAGCGGAATACCTGCGGCGGCGGCACGTCGCGCTTCGTTGAGGGAGCTGGCGTCGATACCGATGCCGTTTTGATGAATCAGCTGTAGAAGCGCTTTTGAAGAGTTGGCTTTCATAGCGTATCGCACATTCAGTCCGAACGCATTGGGCATGGCTTGAAGCTCCCGGCATTTTTGTGTGACAGTATTTTCGTCATACAAATATATGGGTGTTCCGTATTCCTTTGCTGCCTGGATAATCAGGGAAGTTGAGAGGGGGCCTATTTGTTCAGTCATATTCACTCCGTCAAACGCATTGCCGAAAACCGACATTCGTATGGATTTCTACCTGTTTGGACGAGTTTTTCAAGCATTGGCAGGGGTTGTTTAAAAAAAAACAGAATCAACGATTTCGCATTCCGATGCAGTAGGGGGCTTTTCATTTGACAACCGATAAATGAAAGGTACACAATTACATATTCAATTTACATTACATACAGGCAGAACGGAAATGAAGCGAATCAACAGCAAACCTCTTGTAATTGATGATGAAATTCCCGATGTAATGGGCCGTACCGATGAGGGGACCCCCATTTCGCTGGTAGATTTCAAGGGAAGAAATCTCGCGGTTTTTTTTCTGGGAGCCGTATTCGACCGCACCGAAATGACATTGGTGAAAAGTATTAAACGTCGAATTGATGAGTTTCTCGAATTTGACTGCAGTCCCATTGTGGTATCGATGGAAGCGGATGACGTGCTCGGTTCGGTGAGAGAGGGTGAGTCGCTGCCGTTTCTGATGGTGAGTGATCGCTCGGGTGGCATTCACGCTTCGGTTGCCGGCGGCGCGACGGATCAGTCGCTCGGCGCCTGGTTGGTGAATGATGAAAGCCGGATTGTTTCCGCGATTCATCCGATGCCTCCTCGGGAGCTGGTCAGTGCGACAGTCGCCGCATTGGCCCGCGTGGTGGAGCGGTCTCCGGAGAGAGAGTCCTGATTTGAAGTAAGGTGGTGTATGCCCGTCCCGTTACGCGTACTTTTGGTCGAAGACAGAGAAGATGATGCCATTATTGTTCTTCGGCAGTTAAAGAAAAAGGGATACGACGTGGTTTCGGCTCGGGTCGATACCTATGCGGAGATGCACGCCAATTTGCTTGATTCCACCTGGGACGTGGTGCTTGCCGATTACGCGTTGCCCAGTTTCAGCGCCCCCGAAGCGCTGGCGCTGTTGAAAAGCGAAGGGTTTGATATTCCGTTTATTATCGTGTCGGGAACCATCGATGAGCACACCGCGGTGGCGGCAATGGAAGCGGGCGCCCACGATTATGTTACCAAAGACAATCTGATACGGTTGGTACCCGCCATTGAGCGAGAGCTTCGGGAGGCCAAAGAACGACGGGAGCGAAAGCGTTCCGAGGAAGCGCTCAGGCGAAGTGAGGAGCGATTTCGCACGGTGGTGGATGCCAGTATCGACACGTTGATCTCGGTCGATTTGGACGGCTCCATTTCGTTGTTCAATCAGGCGGCGACGCGAATGCTGAAGTACGAATGGACCGAAGTGATCGGTCAATCCATCGATATGCTGATCTCGCCGGATTATCGGGCCGACGTGAATTTCTTTGTGGCGTCGCAAAGTTCCGTAAGTGTGCCGTCGCATCGGATTATCGGAAATACCATTGAAGTGGACGCCCTGACCAAGGGCGGCGAGAAATTACCCGTCGAGTTGTCGTTGTCATATGGTACGCGGGGACGCGAAGATTTTTTGCTGGTGATCATGCGCGACATCAGCGAAAAACGTCGCAGTCAGGAAGTGCTTGAAGAAACAGAGGCACAACTTCGCTTGTCGCAGAAGATGGAAGCTATCGGGCGGTTGGCCGGCGGGGTCGCTCACGATTTTAATAATTTATTGGGAGCGATTCTAGGATACTCCGATGTGATGCTGCTCGATGTGAAGGAAGGGGATCCGCTGCGCGAGGACATTCTGGAAATATCTCGGGCGGCAAAACGAGCGGCAGAATTGACGCGTCAATTGCTGGTGTTCAGCCGCAAGCAGGTTATGCAGCCCCAGGTGTTCAGTATGAACGTTGTCGTGGAAGGTGCCAAGCGCATGCTGGGGCGATTAATTGGCGAAGATATTCATCTGGAAACCCATCTGGAAGATGAATTGAAAACCACCAAAGCGGATCCGGTTCAGATGGAACAGGTGATCATGAACCTGGTGGTAAATGCCCGCGATGCTATGCCTGACGGGGGAAAACTCAGTATCCGCACGTACAATGTGAAAATACCGATTGAAAACGCAATTCGAGACTTTCAGAATTCAATCAGCGGCGACGCTGTGGTGCTTGAGGTGGAAGATACGGGAATGGGAATGAGCGACGAGGTGCTGTCGCATATCTTCGAACCGTTTTTTACCACCAAAGAACAGGGTAAGGGGACCGGGCTGGGATTGTCCACTGTGTTCGGCATCGTCAAGCAGAGCGACGGGGTGATTACGGTCAATTCAGAAATCAGTCAGGGGACCACATTTAAAGTATACATGCCGGCGGTGGATGAAATTACGGAGCAGTTGCAGATCATCGCGGAGCGTCGGGAGCCCCACCGTGGAACCGAGACGATTCTGGTGGTAGAAGACGAGCAGATGCTGCGCAGTCTCATCTGCCGGTTGCTTAGAAAGAGCGGATACAAAGTATTCGAAGCCGCGGACGGACAGGAAGCAATTACATTTATCGATGGGTTCGATGGTCATATGGACCTGCTGATTACCGATGTGGTAATGCCGAAAATGAACGGCCGCAATCTGGCGGAGATTGCAGTGAAACGAAACAAAGGTCTCAAAGTGTTGTTCATGTCGGGATATGCGGACGATACCCTGATGCAGCATGGGGTGTTCAACGTGGGGCAATCCTATATTCAGAAACCGTTTTCTGCCGATGCTCTCTGCCTTCGCGTCCGCCAGATTCTCACCGAGTAAACTGGGATTTTGAGCGACTGCGATTTCCTTTCGTAAAATAATCGATCAAACAGAAATGATTCAAATGTAAATCAGTTTTAGGTGCAGTACATGTGATCGATGGGGGATTCAAGATTGGAACGGAGAGTGGATTGGGTGCTCATGTTTCGCAGTTTTAATTCCTTTGGGGAAAACCAACATAGTCGCGGGAGCGAGGCTATAACTTGTTGCCCAGTGGGGTGGAACGTAAAGAGAACAATGCAAGGCGAGGTATGTTGTTCAGATCAGGTGCCGTGTTTGTACTTGCGCAGCACACGGCGGAAGTTGCTGCGATCCATTCCGGCTTGACGGGCAGCTTCGCTGACGTTTCCGCCCGCGCGTTTCAGCATGGATTCCACATAACTGGATTCGAATTGTTCCACAGCCTTTTTCTTGGCTTCGTTGAACGGCAAATCCAACAGCAGGTTTTGCGGAACAGACGGCGACCGGGTATCCACCACCGACGGAGGCAGGTCACCGGGTAAAATTGCATCTCCACGCGCCATTACGACAGAACGTTCAATGGCGTTTTCGAGTTCGCGCACATTGCCTGGCCAGGCGTGGGTTCTCAGCGCACGCATGGCTTCCAGTGAAATTCGGGTAATATCGCGTCCGGAGCGGGCCGCGTATTTTTTTAGAAAGTGGTATGCCAGAAGCGGAATATCTTCGGAGCGATCACGCAGGGGAGGTAATGGAATCGTGATGACGCTCAGTCGATAGTACAAATCCTGCCTGAACATTCCCCGTTCCATGGCCTCGGTCAGGTTCACGTTTGTGGCGGCGACCACGCGGGTGTCCACCTTTATGGATTCGCTTGAACCGACTCGTTTGATTTCGCCGTCCTGCAATGCGCGCAGCAGTTTTACCTGAACCTGCAGCGGTAGATCGCCGATTTCATCGAGCATAATCGTTCCGCCGTCCGCGGTTTCGAACATCCCTTTGCGATTTTCAACAGCGCCGGTAAAGGCGCCGCGTACGTGACCGAACAGCTCGGCTTCAACTAGTGTTTCGGGAATGGCGGAGCAGTTCACCGGAATAAATGGTTTGTGGGCGCGAGGCCCCTGATTGTGAATCGCTCGGGCCACCAGTTCTTTACCTGTACCGGATTCTCCTTGCAACAGTACGGTGGAAACGGAATGCGCCACGGATTCAACCATGCGATACACTTCCATCATGGGTACGGAGGAACCCACGATATCGCCGTATTTCTCGTGAATCTCCAATTCTTTTTCGAGTTCGCGGGCGCGGCACAGCAGCTTGGAGTGTTCCGCCGCCTTTGAAACCGACAGCGCGAGAGCGTCGGGAGACTGAAACGGTTTGGTTAAAAAGTCATATGCTCCGGCTTTCACCGCGGCTACCGCGGCGTCCACATCGCCGAATGCGGTCATCATGACCACCTGTATCTGTTCCTTCTGGAGCTTGGTTTTGCGCAGCACGTCCAATCCGCTCATGCCGGGCATCACCAGATCGAGCAACATCACGTCGATGGATTCCGCATTCACCAATTCAAGGGCGGTGGGACCGTCCCCGGCGGTGAGTACGTTGAACCCGCGGGCTTTCAGGATGCGTTCGACGCTTCGAAGAGAGGTTGAATCATCATCTACGATGAGTACATCCGTACCGTTGCCGATGATATCGTCATTCGGGGGATGATCTGCACCGCCATTGTGTATGGGCAGTCTGGTTACTTCGTTAAATTTTTGCACTGTTCATCTCAACTTCAGCAATAAAACCAAATCTGTAGAGGGAAACGGATACAACCCAAAATACTTTATAGCAAAGGTGCGTTATTGCCGAAAATTTCACCGCGTATGCGACTATATTTCAATGATATGTCAACCCTGCGTGAATAGCACGCGTTTTCTCGGCGCCGGCGCGTGAATCCGACTCAGAGATCTCGCATATTCGTGTAGATAACCTCGCCGTTTAATTTCACTGTGCGTTCGTGCCGCGTATCGATGAAGACAACTTTCTGACAGTACCCGCTGTATGTGTGGCGGGCCATTTTCGAGTTGCCGTTTCCGGCGCGCATGCATCGGTACGTCTCTTGGTGAAACAGTTAGTGAACCCGTTACGGTGCGGTGAATGACGTAATATTGAAATGTGGATCAAATTTGTATTTTGTATTATATAACGATATTGTTTTTGCATTGAATTTTTGATGATTGAAAAGTTCGACAGAATGGAGATAACGGAGCTTCCAATATTAGGAAGGGGCATTGGCGGATGGCAGTAATTTTTCTAACTGGCGGATGGGCCGAATTGGAAATTGTGATTTCAGCTCGTCAATTGACCGCACATCAAATTTGCCGCCTAAAATGTCGTCCGCGATTTCAGTGTAGTGTTCTTGCAGAACGACGTTGTGGCGATCGAGATTTGAAATTACCGCAATCCCTTTACGATACGGGCCGATGAATGCTTCAAAAACGCTTATTTTCAGCTCTGGGCGATATTTAAGCAATATAAGTATGGTCTTGTAAACATCGCCGCACCAGGCATCGAAATCGCGAGTTCGCAGCGACATTTCCATTTGCTCCGGGAATACATCATCCAGAATGATGACACTGTTTTCTTTAGACCATTTTTCGACGTTGATGAAGTCGCGCACCACGTACTCGGCCAGATGCATTCCGTCGATAAAGGCAAGGTCAATTCCCGTGCCTAAAACTGCCGTGCAACGGTTTTCTTGATTGAAAAATTCATCGCTGGTGATGCGAAAAATCTGAGTGGGATTAAAAAGGCTGCTGGTAATTTCGCAAGAGGGATCTACCCCAACAGCGACGCATCTCGCCAGACTGATGCTTTTCCCTTTGTCAACGCCGATTTCGAAATACAGTTTGGGTTGAACAGTCTGATGTATTTTTTTGATGATCGATAGATAATTGAGAGATGCTTTGGCAGTGTTTTGCGCTGACGCGGTGCGCTCCAGTATTCCGAGCGGCTTCAGGTCGGGACGAATTCTGTGTTCTTGTGAGGTTTTTTGAAGAGTTAGAGACGGCACGTCTCCAGATTGGCCATACTGAACTCTCTTTATATAAATATCTGCCAACTGCTTTAAAATCTGACGTTTTGCGTCTCCGTACGCCGTTGAAATGGTGGGAATATTTCGCGAAGCGTGTCGCACAATACCATAGTAGAAAGGTGGTCTGCCCTGCAGCAATCGCTCGTTTCCTGTAAAATCGGAATATCGTTTGAGGTATTTTTCCACCAGTGCTTGGCGTTTTTCTATATCAGCGCCGGTGGTGATACCGTGATGATCCTGATGAAAGGTACCCTCTCCGGCGAGTACCACATATTCGTTGCGCGGTTCATGACTGAGGCGGATATATATTTCCAGATTTGCGAGTTCGCCCCCCGGCTCACAAAAGCGTTCATCGAACCCTCCGGAATCTTCCAAAATCGTTTTGGTCGTAATCAGACAATTGGACTCAACCGCACCGTAAATATCACGCTCGAAGTGTTCTCCCGGCAAAACGGCATAGTCAAACAGTTTGTAGCCGTCAGAAGGCCAATCAATTTTATTGAGATATGCGGTTTCCTGCGAAAACGCATCCTTGATGTTTCGAATATTTTGGGAATCGGGGCCGAAAATATATTGCGGAATGCTGATTACCGGTCGATTTATATTTTGTAGAATTGATTTTGCGTTTCGAAATACACCCGGCGACAATAAATGTGCACCGTCAATCATCAGGGCGACATTCGAAAATTCGGCCTGTCGGATACCCTCGTTGAGTCCGAAAACCGGCGAGGGCTTGTCGTTCATTCGGATCACTTTCGATACATTGGGATACTGCGAAAAATCTTCTATCCGGAGTGGAATATCAGACCCGTTATCGACAATGATTATTTCGATCTCATCGACGGCCGCTTGTTGATAATCTGATGAGCACGAGGTAAGTGTACGTTTTAACTGTTCGAGCATATTGAATGCAACAATCACGAACGTCAGCCCGTCAAAAGTCCGTTTCTTTATTTCTGTTGGGTTCTCCAATGTTGATGGAACTTTGCTGTACAGCGAGTCTATCAATCTCAAATACTGACGCTCCTTTTCTTTTGAAACGTCTATATGTTTTTGAAGATTTTGTATTTGATTTGTTAATCTTTGATTTCTTTTGTGAAGCCGTTTTTTTAGTTCCTGTACGCGGGTTTTCAACCGGCTATTTTGTTTTTGCAGCTGTTCTAATTTGCTCATAATAGTTATTAAAAAAGTGAAACGAAGTTCACGGTTTCCTTTCAGTCCACGCAATTAGGCGGCACATTTCGGGGTTCATTGTTTTGCATGACGCGATCGTAGCAAAAATATCATTCATCCGAAAAAAGTGCAGCCGAATTTGTAAATTGGGTTGGGGGAAACGATGTCCGTTTCGCTGCTGCGATACCAGAATGTATTCATCGGGGATTGGTGGTGAAAAAAAAGCGGAGTGTGTGAAAGGTTACATGCAGTTGGAGACGCAGGACATCCATTCTGAACAGTCGGATACGTCGTTGCAGTCAACCATGCAATAGAAAGTTGCATCTGCCTGACCACCCTGGTCACATGAGGCGTTGCACTCGCTGAGGGTCATCTGCATGGCTTCTTCTCCGAGACAGGTGTCGCCGCGTTCGCAAAGGCCTTTGCAGTCGGCTAGACCGATTCGGAATTCGACTGACCGTTTTCTGCTTGCCCTCACGTCCTTCCGCGGCGTTGTCCTCCTCGACAGTGGTCACACTGCCTTCATCCGTCCGCCTTGCTGAAGGCCGCAATTGCTGCGCACAATTACAATCATTCAAAATCCGAACCGGTCTATCTCGCTGGAGGCGGAGCTGTCGTCATTGTCATCGTCGCAGCCGAATGCAAAAATGGTGAGGGATAGTCCGAACAGAATGAGAAAAATAGATTTTTTCATGTAGAAACCTTTCGTTTCATTGCCCAGCGGTCCATTGTAGAACGCTGGAAGGGTTGGTTATGATGTGTACTTTTTGAGTATCACGGTATGTCGGAAAGCACCAAATGATAAATTGAAAATCGCTGAATTTCTTTCCTCACGGCTATTTTGTGCCACTTTTTTACTGCGCACAACGAAAGCCAAGAATATCCAATTGATCTTCTGCATACGTATAGATTCGATAGGATGCGCGCAACGTGGAGGCCTCACTGGCAAAACTGCCGCCCCGTACCACATGATATGCCGCATCCGCGTCTGACCACGCGCTGCCGTTGGCCGGTGCGCCGGTGTAGTTTTCATGCCAGTCGTCTTCAACCCATTCCCAGAGATTTCCGATTAAGTCACAGACTCCCTGAGTGCTGTTTCCCGTACTTTTCGCACAAACTTCAGCGGTGCTTCGTGTTTCGCAACCATAATCAATGATTTCAGTTCCTTCTGCCACCATCGCGTAATCACAATCTGCTGGAATCTCTCCAAACGGATTGAGCGTGTATTCCCCCTGGCTTGTTGCCACGTATTCCCACTCCGCTTCGGTGGGAAGCCGGCCGTTTATCCATTGGCAATACTGTTTCGCCTGCGCCAATGAAACACCGTTAATCGGATGGTCGTCTCGGGCGGCATTTCCCCAGTTATCGTAATCACCGCCGGATTTCGGTTCGGAACAGATTTCTGCGTCCACACATTTTTTGTATTGAGAAACCGTGACTTCTGTTTCCTGAATAGAAAACGAGGCAATTTGCACCGGGTGTACCGGCGATTCCGAAGCAACGGAATCATTTCCCATTTGAAACTCGCCCGCTTCGATGTCAATCCAACTGTTTTCTCTGGGCATATCTTTCGCGCAGCGAACCCCTACGATGGGGTACCAGCTTTGCTCTTCAATGTAGCCGCGAACTCGGTTCACCATGTACGCTTTGTCATCAAAAAAACTGCCTCCACGCGCCACGCGTTGCGTTACCGAATTGTCTACCCAGGGGATGCCTGTTTCCGGGGCGTCAAGGTAGTTTTCATGATAGGTATCCTGAAGCATTTCCCACACGTTTCCCGCCATGTCGCAAAGTGCGTGTTCGGTATTTCCCAGCGGGCGTGAACACACTTCGCTGGTTGATTCCTGGTCGCACCCCACCCCGATTGCGTCGTTCATGTTCGCATAGTCGCAACTGGGGGAATCATTCCCCCACGGAAATTCAATATTTTTTCCGCCACTCCTTGCTGCGTACTCCCATTCTGCCTCACTGGGTAGGCGTCCTCCTACAAAGGCGCAGAACTGCCCGGCCTGATTCCAGTCAATGCCGTTTACCGGATGATTCCCACGCCATGCCTCATCCCAATTGGCGTATATGTCAAGCAAGTGCGGTGTGGTGCATTCTCCGGCGTCCACGCATTGACGATATTGCGTTACTGTCACCTCGGTTTGGTTCATCTGAAAAGGCGCAATTGTCACCGTGTGTGCGGGCGCTTCGTCCTCATCACCCATATTACGGCCCATTTCATAGGTGCCGCCGGGAATGGCAATCCACGTAAGCGGAAGACATTCTCCGCTGCATTCGCTTGGTAAGACCGGTTCGGTATCGCTATCTCCGAGTTCTGACAGGATATCGTCCGGTAACTGAAGATCGAAATCATCCACACAGCCGGTGGCAAATTCAGTGAACAAAACGACAAATAATAGGGTTGATAGGTTTTGTTTCATTCTGTTTTTCCTGTGTTAGAAGGTCATTGTCATACCGGTCGGTGCCAGATGAACGCCAAGTGTTTCCTGTCGTTTTTTTCGTGTATGCAACGTAAAGAGCGTAACTGCCACTGCAGCGGCTACGCCCGCGATACTGTAGCCGACAATTAACAGGGTTGAGTCTTTTTTCGCATTGTTATTCGCTTCTTTGGCAGTTTCATAATCGCTGAGAAGTCCCGATGATTCATATTCTTCGGCGGCATCTTCCCATCTTGTATTATCGGTGGAAAACTTTGCGGAATAGGCAATGCCGATTCCAATCCCCGCTGCCGCCACAACGGACGAAACAATTCCACCGATGAGTAAACTTCGATTGCGTTTCGATTCTACCGCTGCGCCGGTTCCCGATGGCGCGTCGCTTTCTCCTTGCATCGTATCGGATGTCGTCTTGTTTTCATCAATCGCCGCGATGGAGGAAGAAGCCTCGTCATCTGTGCTGCCTGCGGCTTCGAGTCGAACACGGCTTGTCAGATTTCCTGCGATGGTAACTTTGTGTTCCTCGACAATCTCGCCGTAAACCAACCTGATATCGTGAGAACCCACCGCCACCCGTACCGGCGCGCTGAACGGCGCGGTCCCTCGTTCAAGGGAGTCAATGTAGAGGATAGTTCCTTCCGGTGCATCCACCTCGATGATGCCCACCTTCATCTTTAGTCGAGTCAGCTCGGCCAAAATTTCTTCTTCGCGACTGAGTGAAATTTCATCGCCCGCCTGCACCAGGTATCGCTCGAAAAATTGAATTGCAACACCATACCGTTTGGCGGCGGCCTCTGCTTGCGCAATATTGAAAAGTAACTTCCAAGTGGGCTTCAGCTGATACGCTCTTCGAAACGCCTCACATGCCTGTTCGAATTCTCCGGAGTCGTAGTACGATGTTCCTTCGTCAAAAGCGACCTTCGCTTCGTCGGCAACCAGGGTGTCGTTTGCGCCATCGTCAGTGTTTTCGTCGCTATTTGAATTTTCGCTTCGCGCAGCGTCGGCCGGATTGTTTTCCGGTGTTGCGTCATCTGAAACGGCTGCGGCATCGGCTTCGTTTCCTGAATGTTGGCTCGTCGAAGGTTCTTCCGCTGCTGCCAATGAACAAAAGGCAATCTGAATGCCAATCAATATTATCATGTAGTTTCTCATTTTCAACTCCGTTTAAACCATGCGAGGTCTACTGTGTGACATAGGATTACCGACCGTACTTCGGCGACTTTTTTCAACCACATCGGTTTCTCATGCAAATGACTTTCAGCGTACGCATCGTACATATCGCCTACTTGTTTTGGGAGACGAATACGCTTCCCCGATAAAAAAACCGATTACCCAGGCGTTATCAAAATCAACACCGGTAGATGTCCAGTACGGCGACTGGGTACAATCTCCATTAAAGACGGGGCTCCAATAACATTCCTCGCTGTGCTGTGTGCCGCCGGTGCCTTCGCTGCTGGCCAGAATCGTTCGAAGTTCATCCAGAGAGGGCAGGTCTACCTTGCTCTGGATGCAGTGAAGCAGCAACCTGTTATTGTAAAGCTTTTTAAAAAATCTAAACAAAGCACGATGTCATATGAACGATTCAAGCGTGAAGTTCATATTTTGCGGTCGGTTTCTCATCAAAATATTCTCGAAGTGCTGGACTATGGGGTGGCCCCTGATGAGCGTCCTTTTTTCACCACTCCGGCATTAGAGGGTGAAACATTGCAGACACATTTTCGCAACAACCACTTTTCTTATCGCTGCGCCATTGATGTGGCGGTTCAGCTGTTAACAGGACTATCCGTTGCTCATAGCAAGAACATCGTACACAGGGACTTAAAACCGAGTAATATATTTTTAGCAAATATGCCGAATTCAAACACATATTTGGTAAAAATTCTGGATTTTGGTGTTTCAAAAATTTTAGACTGGTCGCTGCCATCATTAACAGAAACAGACGTTGGAATTGGAACTGAAAAATATATGGCTCCAGAGCAAGCAATGAACGCCAAAAATGCAGACAAAAGAGCAGATATTTATTCGATTGGACTCATTTTGTATGAACTTTTCTGTAATACGAGTCCGTTTACATCTGAAAACGGCAAAGAAACACCATTCAACCCTGTCACTCCACGTCCATTCAGATCACCGATTTTTTACAATGCGAAACTGTCAACGAGTGTTGCCGAGGTAATAATGAAATCCCTTAGCCGCACTCCCTCACACCGATATGTTGACGCATCCGAGATGTTACTGGCACTCAATACTGCCGTGAGCACACCGGGGTCTATTGATCTTGAAACACTCAATACAAAAGGTACTCACGCACATATACCAGTATTAAAAAGAAAAAGCCTAAGGGAGATGTTTAATGTCAAACGGAAATGAGACAAAAACGTCTACCCGTGGGCGACGTGCTCGATTTGTAGAAGACCATTTGCTCTCAATTGGATATTTATTTGATGGCAAGCTGAAGCTTATTGAGCAACTCGGGCAGGGCAAATTTGGCAAAGTCTACTCTGCGACACATACAATTTTAGACCAGAAAAAAGTTGTAAAAGTATTGGAAGTTCCCGGTACATACGATGAGGAACCCAAAGAAAGATTTATAAGAGAAGCACAAATTGCAGCCAGTTTGATTCATGAAAACATCGTACCTATTCATGATGCGGGCATTTCCAAAGAAGGTTATCCGTATCTTGTTATGCCGTTTCTTGAAGGTGAAACGTTGCAACAGTGGATCGAAAGGACACCTCTTGAACAAAGGGATTATACCCTCATCAAGCAATACCTTAGCGATGTGTGTGAAGGGCTTTCACTGGCACATGAAAAAAATGTGGTTCATCGTGATATTAAACCGGGAAATATCTTTTTAAGCACCACTGCAAGTCTCGAACGGCCAACTGCGGTTATCCTAGATTTTGGTGTTGCCCGAAACACAATGGAAATGGAAAATACGCGATTATCTCTGCCCGGTCAGTCTTTTGGCACAGAGGGATACATGTCGCCTGAACAAGCGAGGGGAGAAGACCCGGGAAGCGCAACAGACATATATTCAGTCGGTGCAATTCTCTACGAGCTGCTCACGGATGTGAAACCGAATCCATATAAAAAAAATGACCCACCAAGGAAAATAAATCCAGACGTTCCAGTTGATTTGCATAGGGCGTGCCTCCGCGCAATTGAACCGCTTCCTAAAAACCGATATCAGACTGCTGATGAGATGGCAGATGACCTAAATTATCAGGCTCCCGATGAATGGAGAACGGAGACATCAAGTCCCAATTGGGGAGTCTGGATTGCTGTTGTTGTGGGAATCTTGCTTGTTTTTAATACAGGGGTTTGGATTTTATTTGGGGGAAGTAAAGTCACATCGCAAAAGGAAAATATTGTCACTCACAAGGATACTATTTCAACCTCAGGTTCAAACGTCACTTCCAAGTCCCGTGATCAAATAGCCCTTCCTATTCCTGAAAAACACACTCAATCTCCTAATCCTGAAAATATATCTCCAGTGAGTAAAACACCATCAACAGCAGAAATTCCTGTATCAAAATCTTCACCCGCACAACCAACCGTTAAAAAAGAAGAAGAGAGTAAGCCTGAAGTTTCATCATCAGAAATCATTGAGCAAACCTCGACGACATATTCGGAGTTCATGAAACAAGCCCGAGAACACCTAGAAAGAACCAACTACATTGATGCGGAGTTCGCGTATCAAGAAGCTATTCGTGTGAAACCCTCTTCAGGAGAAGCGTGGTTCGGAATGGCTGTTGTTGCTAAAGAGCAGCGACGATATAAAGTTGCCGCAGACAGAATCCAAACCGCACTCAAGCAAAAAAACAATGGGAACTGGCGCATCGAACTTGGAAAAATGCTTTGGGCGCAAGGAAAAAAACAAGATGCAGAAAAAGAATGGAGTACCGTTGCGTCCAATACGGCTTTTTCTGAATCTACGAGAGATAAAGCAAGAAAATGTTTAGAATCTTACAATTGAGAATAAACCAAAACGATTTGAAGTTGGGCGGATGGATACTTACCGCCTGTTTGTATTTTATTTCAACAAATATTTACGCACAGGAATTGCCCAAAATTGTTGTTGCACACGCATCTTATCAGAATGTATCTGAAGGAAAAAACAGCGATGTCCGCGCAAAACTAACAGCAGAAAGAATTGTCTCAACACTCACCAGAACAGGAAAGTATGAAGTTATAGCCGTCGACACGGAATGTGACACAAGTGATTGCCTGAAACAGTTGGCAACAAATTATGAAGCACTAACAGCGATATCAGCAAATGTGGTCGAAGATTATGGGGACTTTTCTTTTTCTTTAATTACCACAAATCAATCATTCGATAAAAAAGAACTACTTTCATATTCTCGCCTACAAGAAGAACTTGAAAAACTAATTCTTGAAGAAATTGATAGTATTATTTTAACGGCAACAGATGACAGTAGCAGTGAAGAACCTAGCAACGGTGAAATGACCAATACAGATGTCGCTCCTGTCAGCAATCAACAGTCCTACGACAATTATGACAAACGATTAAAAAAACTCAAACTAGGTTTAGGAATAGGCATTGGTCTCACGAGTGGCTTTCTGGTTACAACAATTATTGTTGATCTCGTGATTAAAAGTAGAATTGACCAAATGGATAACGGCAGAAAAGATTTGAGTTACATACACAAAACCGAAAACCTGCAAACCGTTGCTCAAGTTTTTGGTATCTCTACTATTATCGGAGCTGGTATTTCAGCTGTATTGGCAATTAAACTACATCAACGGAAAAAGGAACACCGTCAGGTCAGTCTTGAATTCTCTCCGATATTCACTCCTCAAATGAATGGAGTACTCCTTCAAGGAAGGTTCTAGCCATGGGAAAAACTTTACCATTTTTACTTGTACTTTTGCTTCTTAATGGATGCAGTATGTTCAAAGACCTTGATGAATACAAAGACGACCTTCAAAGCACAGACAACGACTCCGAAACGGGGACAGATGGAGATACCGACACTGATACGGATACCGACTCGGACACCGACACCGATTCTGACACTGATACCGACTCGGACACCGACACCGATTCTGACACTGATACTGACTCGGAAACCGATACCGGTACAGACTCCGGAATTGATACGGAAAATGTTTGTTTTCAATTAGGCTACGAATGCGGAGAGGCGGAGGATGATTATGGTAACACCCTTGATTGTGATCAAGAAATCGGTTGCGCAGAATCGGGAGAATGGTGCAGTTCGAACCAATGCACAAGTTGCAATACCAATGAACATTGTGGTGATTTGTGTAATGATTGTACATTGGACACCTCAGCCCCATACTGTTCATTGGACGGGATGACTTGTGTCGAATGCACAGAAAACAACCAGTGCATCGACGGCGCGTGGTGCAATTCCAATTCTTGTGAAAGCTGTGTCCTAGACACCCATTGTGGGAACGCCTGTGAAGACTGTACGCTTAGCTCTGCCACTCCTTTTTGCGCCCTTGATGCGTCCAGTTGCGTAGAATGTGTTCAAGATGAACAATGTAACGCCGGTAGCTGGTGTAACACCAATGCCTGCGAGGCATGCACAATCGATGCTCATTGTGGTGCTTCTTGCTCTGACTGCACTCAACTTTCTGACTCACCCTATTGTTCTCTTGACGGCACAACCTGTGTGGAATGCACTGAAGATAGCCAGTGCGGTGATGGATCATGGTGCAATAGTAACACCTGTGAAGACTGCAATACAAACGAGCATTGTGGAATAACCTCTTGTACAGATTGTACTGCAATCAATGCCACTCCCTTGTGCGACCCAGATGCCCAACAATGTGTTGAATGCTTGTCAAATAGCGACTGCCAAACAAACGGTGTTTCGCCCAACCCGTCTCCTCTTGGACTTTGCACCCCCGACAACACATGCACATGTTGGGTGCCGGAAAGCGATGAGACCACAGCTTGTGTTGACGATTCGAGTTGCCCTACAAATTATGTTTGTGCTCAAGACCTTGTAGGAAAAAATCACTACTCATGTCTTCGCACTTGCGATACCACGCTGGCCGCATCTAACGGAATCACCTGTGAAGAAAGAAATACCACAGGGACAGATACTTTTGTTTGGGCGACGATGACGACATGCTATGCATTTAGTAAATTCGGAAACACTTGCACATCGGATGACAACTGTCGAATATCTTCTGCAATGGATGACGGCTCTTGCGAAAATTTTTCAGGTGAAGATAAATGTACATACTCTTGTTGGGACGATTCTGCTTCCACAAGTGATAGTACTTGGTGTCCCACATATCCAGAAGATACGAATGCCTGTTTGATGCCCGGTGGCTACTGTAACGCTCTGTAAAACTAAAATATTGTCGATAAGAAAATTTGAAGAAATTTCACCACGCCACAATTATTCTGTTTTGACAATTGTCACTTCAACAAAATCAGACGCACTGAAGAAATCGTTAATATCGGGGTAATATGATATTGGAATCATCAGCTCATAGGTTCCGACTGCAAAAGTAAACAAATATGTGTCTGTTATTTCATCTCCTACAATATCCCAGTTTATCCTTTCATCATTCACAATGAACGCCGAATATGCCCCCTCACTGGTGATATATATTTCATTGCAACGTGTGATGTACGGTTCAGTGTAGCCGATATCCAGTGGAGACATCGTAATGGTTACCAGGTAACCACCGTCACTCTCAATTTCAAACAAAGAGGACACTGTCAAAAAACCATCATGAAAACTTACGATGTCGTCGGCGTACACGTCATTGCTGTCATAGCTGATTTCATAAATATAGTGCCACTGTTTTTCATTCCAAGGAACTAAATCCGAATAATATCCAACATATTCAACATGGCATTGGGGCATATCCGCAACCATATTCGAAAAAATTGTTTCAAGGGAGTCGCCGGTTAGTTCAACCAGAATTCTATTCAAATCCTGCTTCGTAGAACTTTGAGTTGCTTGACGATACAATTCTAACGTCGCTTCTAATCCATATTCATTTATTAGATATCCAACAAAGTATCCTGCAGACTCGTAATCCACATCTGCTGAAACCGCATTTGCAAACATCGCATTTTCTATTCGATCAATTCTGTCCTGCGCTGAATCGTTTTCATCATCATCCAAAAAAAACGATCGGTCCGAAAAATACACTGCGAACCCTTCTGATAACAACGAGTGAGAAGTTCCAATCGTAATGAACATGACGGCATGAATCAATTCATGAACACTTATTGTGTCTTCGTAAAAAGAAAAGACTCTTCCGTCATATTTTGTACAACCGGGAATTACTTTTTCATGACCAGATTTACAAAATTCTCGCCAGTCATCAATGTATGCTCCCAAATAATAGTAGTCTATCTTCTTCCCTTCTGGAATGCTGACACCAAGCTCAATTTCAATATCTGAAACAACTTTTTCAAAACGAGCGAATGTTCCCGCCGGTGGCAATATGTTATCCGTTGTGCCATAACGAATTTTCTCTCCTTCCCAAACAATATCTGGAAGACGAGGAGGAGTATCTTCCTCACATGCGAGCCCCACGCCAATAATGAGAGCAGTTATTATAAAAAATAGTAATCGATACATGTAACAGTCCCTGTAAATGAATGAGGAAAATTATACCAGAATAGACAAAAATATCCCCCTCTTTATTGAATGACCGTAAAGAGGGGGACAACTTAATCACTTAATCGACTAGTACCATCTCAATTGAATTTTATCGGAAGGAGTACCAGAAAAGTTTATGAGAGTTGTACACATTGAACTTACCGGACCGAAAAACTTACTGTCCCATGGGGCAGTAAATTCCTCGGAACCCCCGTTGCCGGAACAATCATTCTTTTGTAAATCCTCGCCCTGTCCCAAACGCGTTATCGGTTGGCGTTGGCGGCACCGTCATTTGAACCTTCAAAATCTCAGAATTCCAT
>JAFGXQ010000196.1 GCA_016936575.1 Deltaproteobacteria bacterium | reverse complement strand
TACGGAAGCATGGAAACTGCCGTTGCAACCCTTCGCGCGGGCGCTTCAGATTTTATCACCAAACCGATTGAGCTGGAGCTGCTGATAATTTCATTGAACCGCGCACTGGAAACCAGACGACTGAAAAACGAATTGGCCTCACTGAAATCGATGCTCTCCAATGCCGATTCGCCCCCCGGTTTCATCGGCGAAAGCCCGAAAATGAAATCCCTGTTTTCGTTGGTTTCGAAAACCGCCGCCACAGATGTTACCGTGTTGATTACCGGAGAAAGCGGCACCGGCAAAGAAGTGGTGGCACAAACCATTCATCAACAGAGTTCGCGCAAAGGCGGCCCGTTTGTAGCCATCAACTGCACCGCACTCCCTGAGCAACTGCTTGAGAGCGAATTGTTCGGGCATGTAAAGGGCGCATTCACCGATGCACGCGACGATCATTCGGGGTTGTTGCAGCGGGCCCATGGAGGCACGCTTTTTCTGGATGAAATCGGAGATATGCCCGTGGGGTTGCAGGGCAAACTGCTGCGCGTGCTTGAGCAAAAAACATTCAGGCCGGTGGGTGCTGCCCGAGAAATCGCGTTTGATGCGCGAATTATGAGTGCCACCAACAGCGACCTGGCCGCCGCGGTCGCCGAGAAGCGGTTTCGCGAAGACTTGTACTATCGGTTGAACGTACTTCATATTGAACTTCCTCCGCTTCGGGAGCGAGGTCGCGACGTGCTGCTGTTGGCACAATTCTTCGTGGAGCAGTTGGGAAAACGAATGGGCCGTGACATTACCGGTATTCACCACGATGCGGCTAAAAAAATTCTGACCTACCCCTGGCCCGGAAACGTACGGGAGCTGAAAAACTGTATCGAAAGAGCACTGGCATTGTGCGAGTCCGACCAGATTACGACTGCGGACTTACCTGCGCGAATTGTTGATTCAAAGGAAATTCATGTCGTCCTGTCAACGGAGAATCCATCCAATCTGATAACCCTTGAGGAGCTTGAACGAAACTACATCCAGAAGGTTCTGGCAACCCTGGGCGGAAACAAAGCACAGGCATCAAAGGTATTGGGAATTGAACGGAAAAGTCTTTACCGAAAACTGGAGCGAATGGGAAAACTGTAGTCGCCTGCTTTTTTCTTCATCACCGCCGCCGGAGCCGTTCATTCACTGGATTGTATGCCGTTCCCCAAAAACCAGCGTCCCAGAAAAATGGTCCCCACCAGCGATGCCGCAACAGTGAACACCCCCAAAACCGGGTTTTCTGCCAACATGGTAATCTCGTCGGCTGCGAAACCTGCCAGGACGGCAACCAGGGAAACGCCGATGCTCGCCCCCAGAAAAACCGCACCGACGATAACCAGGCGGGACAATCCGAGTATGCGCCCCAGAATCACTCCCAACACCGCGCCGGTTCCCTGAAACGGAACCGCAACAAAAACACATAGCCCGGCAATCGTCATACGTCGCATCCACTTGTGGGTGTCGAGTACCCGATACCCGGCCTCGCGGGCCGCAGCGAGCCGACGTCCGAGTCCGGGAATACGATATAAATGATGCATATTCGCGATAATCACCAACGTTGTCGCCAAGTCCCCCAGAACCACGAGGCTCGCAATCGCCCATACCCCGATGGGTGCGGATTCAATCGCCCCTGCCAGGACCACCAGCTTTCCACCGCCCACAAACCCACCGACGCTCATGCTGAGAACAAACAGCATCGCTTTGAAATCGATAAGAAAATAAGTAGTGACAAGCACAATTCCGAAAACGCAGAGCGGGCCGATTGTCATGAATAATCTTGCCCAGGTCGGCAATGGACAAAATGCGTCCCCGGTTGTTTCCGGACAGGGAACAGGGTGGCTTGGACGGACTGGCAATTCGTTTGTATCCTCTCAGAGTTGTTGTTCGTTAAATTTCGCTCCCGGGCTCCTCAGTATCGTCCATAATCGATAACCGCAAGAAAAAAACAGACGCTTTCGCACCGGTTTAATCATCTGCACTACTTTGCGCGGACTCAAAACCAACAGTATGGCATGACAATTGCTGTATGGGATTCCATGACCCACGCAATATACCCCCGAACACTATTGACTGCGTTTATTCTGTTGGCTGAGGATGACGACGATCTGAGATGTATACTGTCCCACACCATGCGACAGGGTGGACACAGTGTCCGAGAAGTAACCAATACGGTCGACTTTGAAAAAATAATCATCAAACTTCAAAACACACCTCCCGAACAACGCGCCATAAATCTGATTGTGTCCGACATTCACCTTGAGAACGGTTCGATACTGCCAATCCTCAAAAAATATCGATCATTTATCTCGGCATTTCCCACAATTCTCATCACCTCAGATCGAAGTCCGGACGTAGTGGACGCAGCCATGACACTGGGAGTGAAGGACGTTCTGGCCAAGCCGTTTGATCTGCCTTTCCTGATGGATACAATTCATCGAACTCGGGCGGCAGGTGTGACTCACCGCCGGGTCACAGGAGCGCCCGGCAATGTGAAGTAAAACACCGCCCCCTTTCCAATGTCGGATTCCGCCCATACCCTTCCCTGATGGCGATGAATAATGCGTCTCACCGTTGTGAGACCCACGCCGGTTCCGGGGAACAACTCATCGGCATGCAGTCGCTGAAACGCCTGAAACAGCCTGGACGCCGACGCCATATCGAAGCCGACGCCATTGTCGCGAACGCTATAGATGGTTTCATGGTTTTGCGTGGTGCAGGAGACCGAAATCTCTGCAATCTCTGTTTTTCGGGTGAATTTCCAGGCGTTTGACAGCAAATTCTCCATGGCCGCGCGAATAAGCACGTAGTCTGCCCGCACTATCATGTCTGGTTGAATACGCAAACGAACTGCGCGACCGGGTTCGTCTTGCTGCCACGCATCGAGAATGTTTTCAGCCAACGTACTCAGGCTGAATTCCTCGGCTTCCATCGGACGCTTATTCAGTCTGGACAAATGAAGCAGTCCGTCGGTCAGTTCCACCATCTGCGAAACCGAAGCACGTATTCGTTCGAGAAAATGCACATTCTCGGGTTCCAGATGTTCACCGATTTCGCTCAGCAGAATCGACGCATATCCATCTATCCGCGCCAGAGGGGTACGAAGGTCGTGTGATACCGCGTAATTGAATGCCTCCAATTCCCGATTCAACGCTTCGAGCTGCTCGGTGCGATGGGCCACTTTGAACTCCAGCTCCGCATTCAGCATTCGAATCTGCGCTTCCGCCGCTTGGCGCTCGGTAATATCACGAATTGAAATGAGCACCGCGGGGACCCCTTCCCATTCTGTGTTCACCCCCCGCATTTCTACAAATCGTTCCGGCGAGGCGCCGCCCTGAATAACCGAATCCACCGTTTCGAGAAGAGGAACATCGTGCGACCACAACTGCCCCACCATATCGGCGCGCGCCTCTCCAAATAACTGTTCCGCAGCGGGATTCATATACAGGATGTGATTGTCATTGTTCAATAATACGATGCCGTCCACATTGTTTTCCACTACGTTTCTGAAATGCACGCGGGAAGTGTGAACCTGTTGCATCAACGCATCGAACTGCTGCTGAAGCAGGCGTTTTGTATTTTTTTGACCTATTGTCTTTTGTGTGTCTTTCGACATGCTTCATCCTCATGTACAACGCAGTGATATCACATCGTATACTCCGCCCTCAACTGTCAATGTCCAATAATGTGTCTATTTGACACGATGGGACACTCAGACACACGAATAACGCCGTGTGTAATCTTTGTTTTCACCGTTATGGAGAGTGCATCGATTGATGCTCCCTAAAACGCAACTGGCTCGAAAATCGCTCTGTCTCACCCGCACACGGTTCAACAACACAATAGGAGAGTTCACAATGTTGAAACAAGTGCGCAATATTGCCAGTGTTTTGGGTGCCGCTGCTGTTACGCTGGTCGCATGCGCCCATCAAAGTCAACCCGTAAGTAAAGAATGCACCGCCTGCCCGCCGCAAAAACAATGCGCTTCAACCGAAGACATGGAAGAACTGGTCGCCGTTCGGCAACGCACCGGGCGGAATATGACACATTGGAACAACAGTATCAAAAAGCCACTGCCTGGAGAGCCCGTTGGGAAGAAGCATTTGTCAAGCTGAGCAAAGCCGTCAGTATCGCACTCGCTCCGGAAGAAAATGAGGACGAAGAATCGGACGGCAACATGGAGAATGTCATCCGATATACCATTGATGTGCTGAACGGCAGCCTTCATGTCACGTTCAAAAATGAGCAGCTGCTTAAGAAAGGAAAGGCGGAACTTTCCCCAATGGGATTGGATATTGTCGAACGAATGACCGAAGTCATCGAAAGGGTTCCCGACCGAAAAATCACCATCGGCTCCAGAACCACGGTTCGCAACGAAAACCTCAATCACGCCCAGTGGTTTCAGGTACGGGAGCTCTCCGCCAAAAGAGCGCTTATGGTGATGGCCATGTTCGAAAAGAAAGGGATCAATCCAACGAATCTCGCAGCCGCTTCCCTCAGCAACCGTCTGGAGGAAGACCCGTTGGAGCAGGGAACCACCGTATTGATTTTTCAGCCGATGCCCGGTGAAATCCCAAGATTCCCCGAGTGGAATAAACAATAGGTACCCCTGTGATGACTGAAGCGGTTCAGAATACGGACAGCCGGCGAATCACCATTACCCTGCTGGGTACCCAGGTGATTGCGGAAGAGGTAGAACCTGAACTGATCAATCATTTCGGGGCCATTCGATATCGCGATGCATATTACATAAAGTTTAATGGAAGCGATGCGTGGCTGTTTGAATACGGCGTGCTGGTGAGTTGGAATCAGACTGAAAATGACAGACAGCAGCTCGTCCTGCGTCTTGCGCCAATCATCGAAGACTACATTCGACGCTCGCCCATCGAGCAATACGCCTATCGAATCATTCGCAATCATGAGTTCAGCATTCACAATGATGTGCTCATCCTGCCGGAACAGAACCGGTTGATTTCGCTGGCCCTAAGCCATGCGTTCGCTCAGGCGGCGAAACTTGAGTTCTTCGAAGACAAAGCCGGATCGGTCATCCAGAAAAACGCCCATATTTCAAAGCAACTGGCCCGCACCGGAAAGGTTCCGCTGAGCCGACGCAACCTGGCCAAGCTGAGAGGAGTGCTCTTTGATACCAGCAGCGACATCACGCTGCACTTCAATCTGCTCGACACACCGGAATTCTTCTGGGACTACCCCGAGCAGGAAGCGCTGTATCAGAAACTGGCCAAGTACCTCGACCTCACACCGCGCATCGAAATACTGAACAAGAAACTGGAGACCATTCAAAGGTTGCTGAGCATGCTCGCATCTGAACAGCATCACAAACACTCCGCCTTCCTGGAGTGGATCATCATCATTCTAATCGCTGTCGAAATCGTTCTGTATTTTTTTGAATAGACAACAGGAAACCAATTTAAAGGTGAACGACCTATTTTAGATTCCTTCCCCGCCAAGAGTCGGCAGGTAAACCAACACGTTTCATGACCGGAATATCCATAGTCAAAATCGTGGTTACCCGGAAATTCGCATCAGCGTTTGAAATATAATCTGCATGAAGTTTGCATAGGTCGTCAATGAGTACTACCTTTGGCAGGGAAATCACTCGCGAGAAGGACCATTTTCATGAACACCAAAATCGGAAAAGTTGAACTTCGAAATCTGACTATCGATGACTATCAGGGGCTGAAAGAGTCTATGATCGCATCTTACGAAAACTGGACCGGCGCATTGTGGGAAAAGAAGGACATTTCCCGTTTGCTGTCGATATTCCCGGAGGGGCAAATCGCCATTCTGGTCGACGAGA
This sequence comes from Deltaproteobacteria bacterium, assembly GCA_016936575.1. Classification (GTDB taxonomy): domain Bacteria; phylum Myxococcota_A; class Polyangia; order JAAYKL01; family JAAYKL01; genus JAFGXQ01. Next base: position 5,802 of record JAFGXQ010000196.1, on the reverse strand, counting down.
AAATTGCCGGATGCGCATTGTCGCTCATTATTGATTACAGTCGATTCGGAGACTCTCATGCGTTTCGCGACATCACCGGAAACATGACCTTTTCCACCCACTCGCCCAAGGGCGACGTGCTGTACGGCATCGAGGTGTTCATTTCTCCTCAGTTTCGCGGTATGCGCCTGGGGCGGCGTTTGTACGATGCGCGTAAAGACCTCTGCGAACGGCTCAACCTGAAAGCCATCGTCTTCGGCGGCCGCATTCCCCGGTTTCACGAACACGCCGACAGTTTGACGCCGAAACAATATATCGAGAAGGTTCGAAACAAAGAGTTGTACGACCCGACCCTCTCTTTTCAGCTGTCCAATGATTTCCACGTGAAGAAGGTTCTCAAGAACTACCTTCCCGGCGACGCTGAATCGCAGGATTACGCGGTTCTTCTGCAGTGGGATAACATCTACTACGAAAAAGAGACATCGCAGCTTGCCTACAAAAAATCAATCGTTCGACTGGGGCTGATTCAATGGCAGATGAGACATTACAAAGATATTGAGGAGCTGTTCGATCAAGCGGAGTTTTTTGTTGATGCGGTGTCGGGATACAAAAGCGACTTCGCGTTGTTTCCTGAATTCTTCGACGCGCCGCTCATGGCGAAATTCAACGATTTAAGCGAAGCGGCGGCCATTCGCCGATTGGCGGAATACACCGCGCCGATTCGCGACCGCTTTCTTAATATGGCGGTCACATACAACGTAAACATCATCACCGGCAGCATGCCCTGGGTGACAGAAAAGGGCGTTCTCCAAAACATCGGGTATGTCTGCCGACGCAACGGCACATATGAAAAGTACGAAAAAATACACGTCACCCCGGATGAACAGAAATTCTGGGGGTTGCAGGGCGGGCAGAAACTGCAGGTTATCGAAACCGACTGCGGTCCTATCGGTGTTCTCATCTGCTATGATGTGGAATTTCCCGAACTGTCGCGGATACTCGCCCAACAGGGCATGCGACTGCTGTTCGTGCCGTTTTTAACCGACACCCAGAATGGGTATTCACGGGTGCGGTACTGTGCCCGTGCCAGAGCCATCGAAAACGAATGCTATGTGGCCATCGCCGGTAGTGTGGGGAACCTTCCCCGCGTCGAAAATATGGATATTCAGTTCGCGCAGTCCGTGGTGTTCACCCCTTGTGACTTTTCGTTTCCCACCAACGGTATCAAAGCGGAGGCCACCCCGAATACCGAAATGATTCTGGTCGCCGATGTCGATATTGAGCTGCTCCACGAACTGCATACCTATGGGGCAGTCAGAAATCTGAAGGACCGTCGAAACGACGTCTATGAAATCGTTTACAAAAAATAGTCGATTCCCATGCGATTGATTCAATGTCATTCACGGCAGCCACGTTAATCTGGAGAACAATATGTCTGCAACCCTATCCCCCTGGAAGAAACTGAGCGAGTTGTGTGAAAAATCCGACGAAGCGGCGATTGAAAGATTTCTTGAAAAAATGAGCTCATCAGAAACCGCACGAGTGATTTCTCGACTGTCGGAAGAAGACCGACTTAGACTCTTCAATTTACTTGCTCCGGAGGATGCGGCGGATGTCATTGAAGCCATCCCTGAATCCCAAGCCGCGGAGGTACTTGAAGAGATGACGTCGGAACAGGCCGCAGCGATTTTTGAGGAACTCCCCAGTGACTACGTAGCCGACGTATTAATCGAACTCGACGATGATGTAGGAGCCGCCATTTTGAGCAAGATGGACGAGGACGAAGCTGAAGAAGCCCGCATGCTGATGAGGTACCCGACGGATTCCGCAGGGGGATTGATGGCTGCCGAGTTTTTGTCCTTCGAGTCTGATAGCACCATTCAGGATGTACTCGAAGACCTGCGCGACAACGCGGATGTGTATTCGGAATACAATGTGCAATACGTGTACATCGTTGACGGGAAACAACGTCTGATGGGCGTTCTGCGAATGCACGACCTTCTTTTCTATCCGAAAGACACCCGCCTTTCCTCCATCATGTTCACCCATCCCCTTTTTGTGCACGATACCGCCTCAGTGAATGAGCTTCGGGACTTTTTTGAAAAGCACAAATTGGTCGGCGTGCCGGTTATCAATCGCATCGAACACCTGGTGGGGGTGGTTACGCCGGCAGCCCTTGAGGGTGAAATCAATAAACAGAAAACCAGAAATTTTCTCAAATTGAGCGGCATCGTCGGTGGTGAGGAATTTCGCACCATGCCCCTGTCGGTTCGTTCATTCAGAAGACTCTCGTGGCTCAGCATGAACATTGTACTGAATATGCTGGCCGCCGGCGTCATTGCGTTTTACCAGGACACCCTGGCATCCGTCATTGCGCTGGCGGTGTTTTTGCCGATGGTCAGTGATATGAGCGGTTGCTCCGGGAACCAGGCAATCGCGGTGTCCATGAGAGAGCTGGCCCTCGGCAGAGTCACGCCCCGTGAAATCATTTGGGTTCTTGCCCGAGAAGCCCATGTGGGCGTATTGAACGGCATCGTGCTCGGCCTGCTCATCGGTCTGGTGGCATACGTCTGGCAGGGAAACATCTGGGTGGGCATCGTGGTCGGTGGCGCCCTGGCTATCAATACCCTGGTTTCGGTGCTGCTGGGGGGTACCCTTCCCCTGATACTGAAACGGCTCAAGCTGGACCCCGCCCTGGTATCCAGCCCGCTGCTGACAACCATCACCGATATGTGTGGTTTCTTTTTTGTGTTGGGATTCGCATCCACCATTCTTTCAAAGTTGACTGTCAGCTGACGCGAATTCGATACGTGGACTCTCCATATAGAGCCAGTCAGGAAACCTGTGCCGCCTCATGTGTCATAACGACACAGTGGGTCATACTGAAACAGAATCCGGGCGCTTCGATTCATTGCTCCGCGTCTAAATATCTCGTACAAAACTGTTTTCATCTTGCGAAAAAGAAACCACACATGGTACGAAATTCGCGTATCCGGTCATAAGGAAAAAGGACTTCTTTAATCGTGGATTTCTTGCTGATTTTAGGTGGATTCGCGCTGCTGCTTCTCGGTGGAGATATACTTGTCAGAGGCGCAGGCGGTATCGCGTTGCTTGCCAGAGTTTCTCCCGCGGTGATCGGACTCACCGTCGTCGCTGCGGGAACGTCCATGCCGGAAATGGTCGTATCCATTCAATCCGCCCTGAACGGCCAGCCCGGAATCGCAGTCGGCAATATTGTGGGTTCCAACATTTTCAATATCGCAGCAATCCTCGGTATCGTTGCGTTGATTTCGCCCCTCCGGGTGGAGGGGGACGCCGTCAGATTGCAGTGGCCGGCAATGATGCTGGCAACCGTGTTGTTTTTCCTCCTCACCCGAGACACCATTCTAGACCGCATCGAAGGGTCCGCGTTTATCATTGGAATGGTTGTTTTCATCTCATACAGCATCTGGGTATCCAGAATGAACAGCAAACCGGAAACGCAGCATAGTGCCCACGATCTCCCAACAATTCCACTGGGAAAAACCGCCCCTGTACGCCTGATAACACACATCGGCGCTGTCATTGCAGGAATCGCACTCCTCGCCGTCGGCGCACATGTACTTGTAAATGGAGCCGTGGGGGTTGCCCGCATATTTAATGTATCTGAAACAGTCATCGGGCTCACAATAGTGGCAGCGGGAACGTCCATGCCGGAATTGATCACATCGATGGTCGCCGCGTTTCGCAAACGGGACGATATTGCGGTGGGGAATATCATCGGCTCCAACATTTTCAACGTGCTCGCCATCGGCGGGGTGACATCTGCGATCTCTCCCATCCCGATTTCAAACGAAATAACCGACCGAGATAATCTCTGGATGCTGGCCCTGTCCCTGTTGCTTCTACCCATCATTCGCAGCGGAATGATCATCAGTCGCAACGAAGCTGCCATGTTGCTCGCTCTTTTTGGCATATATCTGGCAACGTTATTCATATGATGATTAAAGTTAAAAATAAAACAAACAATATGGATTGTGGAGAACGCAAATGAACACGGAATCCGGCCAACCGACTGACGCGAAAATCGCCGAAAAATTCGGAACATTCAAAGGAGTGTTCACGCCTTCAATACTGACGATTCTCGGTGTTATCATGTACCTCCGATTCGGCTGGGTGGTCGGACACGGCGGCCTGGTGGGCGCCATACTGGTGGTGCTGCTTGCTCACGTCATATCCTACACCACCGGATTGAGCGTCAGCTCTATTTCAACCAACCGAACCGTAAAAGCCGGCGGCGACTACTACATGATTTCGCGCAGTCTGGGGCTGCCCATCGGCGGCGCCATCGGCCTGGCTTTGTTCTTTGCGCTGGCCCTATCCACCAGCCTGTATATCCTCGGTTTTGCCGAATCTTTTTTTGAGGCATTTCACTTTGAAAATTCGCTTTTCAACCGTCAACTGACCGGTTCCATCACCCTGGTGATTATTACAGTGATTACGTTCATCAGCACCTCTTTGGCGTTGAAGATGCAGTACTTTGTATTGGTGACAATCGTCTTATCGCTGGTTTCGCTTTTTCTTGGCGAAGGAGAATTCCAAAAGCCATCCGATGTGCAAATGTGGTTTACGGATTCATCCGCGTCTTTTGAAACCGTTTTCGCTGTGTTTTTCCCAGCGGTCACCGGATTCACAGCCGGCGTTGCCATGTCTGGAGACTTGAAAGACCCCCGGGTGTCGATACCCCGCGGCACCTTGTGGGCCATCACTGTCGGATTGGTGGTGTACCTGGCGATTCCCGTCTTTCTGGCGTTCAAGGTTGACCCCCAAGCGCTTCAGGACGACCAAATGGTATGGGTAAAAGTGGCCAGGATTCCCCAATTGGTGGTGGCTGGCATATTTGCCGCCACGATATCATCCGCGCTGGGCAGTATTCTGGGCGCTCCCCGTTATTTGCAGGCACTGGCATTAGATGCGGTGGTACCCAAATTTTTGGGCAAAGGGTACGGCCCGTTAAACGAACCGCGAATTGGCACTGTTGTTACCTTTATCGTGGCCGAAGCCGGAATTATCTTGGGAGAACTGGATTTAATCGCCCGCATCATCACCATGTTTTTTCTGACCAGCTACGGCTTTATCTCTCTTGCGAGCGGCATTCAAAGCTGGAGCGGCATCGCCAGTTTCAGACCCGACTTTAAAACGCCCGCATGGATCAGCTTTTTGGGGGCTGCAGTATGTCTGGGCATCATGTTCAAACTCGATACCGTCGCCATGGTGGGGGCGACCACGGCAATGCTGATCATTTTCGCCATTCTACAAAAACGCGATTTCAAATCCTCTCCCAAAGACACCTGGGGCGGCTTCTGGGCGGCAGTGGTACAAAAAGGTTTGACCCAACTGCAATTGAGAGAAGATGACTCTAAAAACTGGCGACCCAACGCCATTGTATTCGCGGGAGAGCCTTCAGAACGTCAGCATCTTATTCACCTGTCGCGCTGGATTATTCACAATCGCGGTGTCGCCACGTACTTTTATCTTATTAAAGGCGATATTGAGATTGAAGCCAGACGAGCTGCACGCATCGAGCCGTCCACCCGGCAGGTTATTCACCGAATTTATCCGCAAATGTTCAGCCAGGTGGCCGTTACCGAAGATATTTATAAGGGCATCGTCAATACCGCACAGGCTCACGGCCTTTCCGGCATGAAACCGAACACCATTATTATGGGGTGGGGACAAGAATGCGAACAGCCCGCAGAATATGCCCACATGGTGAGAAATCTCACCGCGCTCAATCACAATCTGCTACTGCTGAAATATGATGATAGACATCAGTTCGGCAAG
>JAFGXQ010000195.1 GCA_016936575.1 Deltaproteobacteria bacterium | reverse complement strand
GTCAGAGTCTGTATCTGTATCGGTGTCAGAGTCCGTGTCTGTATCGGTGTCAGAGTCTGTATCTGTATCGGTGTCAGAGTCCGTGTCCGTGTCTGTATCCGTGTCAGAATCGGAATCAGCGTCTGCATCAGAGGGTTGGACGACATCTGAATCAGTTGTGTCCGTATCGCCGCCGGATGATGAACTGTTGTCGCTGCAACTGAATCCAAACAGCAATGTCCAACTGATCCATAAAATCCGCGAAAATCGTCGAATTTCTGTCATCATAACCCTCCCTTTTATCATGTTTAAATTTATCTACTACGACTGTAACGTGACAATCGTAATAGATTGGTTGTCGGATGTCGCTAAAAAAAACTTTATAGGTGTATTTTTTTTATGCCACTGGAATAACGCATGTAGAATTATTCCTTAGCGGAAGAAGGTGCCGGTGATGCGGGGAGGATTGTTCTTGTGGCGAAATGTTTGTTAATTATTTCCCGCTGTTTCAAGATGCGATTGCGTGGAGCAACGTAATATCTTGGCGGAATGGACGTGCGTAATTGAAGTATATCTTAAATACCGGCATGAAATTTTTTTATTTCACCAGGTCACTTTTTTGCTCAGTGGCGATGTAGGGGGGAAGCTCCCGCGATGTTTTGTAAAAAGATTTGTAGGAGTATATTTATCCCATATAGTTATATAATGCAGAAAAATTTCATTTTACATTTATTTTTATGGTTGCTCCTGGGGCTGGCCGGTTGCGGTTCGTCGAACCCGGTGATTCAGGTGGACGGTATCGATATTTATCAGGACGAATGGACGAAAACAACGCATGAGATCAGTGCTAAACTTCGGTTTGAGCTTGATTGCGAGGGGCCCTATGAGTTTGTACTGATCAAAAAGCAGTTTCGGTATCCGAGTGAAGTCGGTGTTGTGGGGTGCGAGCGGAAATGGATTTTTTCGCGGAGTGTTGATGTGATGGTCGCGGGCCCGTGGAATTACAAGCAGACCGCCGTTATCGGGAATTCCCGCTTCACAGAGGGGGATGATGGCGAGGCGGATGCCGACGATATGGCCGAAGAAACCGCTGAATCAAATGTGGTTTCAACCGACGACGAGGCTGCTGAGAATTCCGAAACGGAAGATTCGGAAGCCACTGCCCAGTCCGGAGAAAACGCTGCTTCCACTGCGACGTCAGGTGATACCGATACCGGCATATCGGCTGAGAAATAACACCATCTACAATTCAGTGTTTCATAAATCGTCCCAGCAGTTCCACGTGCGAGGTATAGGGGAGCATATCGTAGGCTTGCGTGTTATGCAGGGTGTATCCGGCATCACAGAGAAGGCGACCGTCGCTTGCGAATGTGGTGGGATTGCAGCTCACGTAGATGATTTGTTTGGGTTGTAACTGGCACAACCGCTCCAAGGTGTGCGTATCGATTCCTTTACGCGGCGGATTTACCAGAACCACGTCTGCAGTAGGCCATTGAGTGGGAAACGCAGTGGACAGATCTGTGACAGCGAACGTCCCATTCACCTGATTGTCTTCCGCATTCCGACGGGCCAGGTCGATGGAGGAAGTCACCTCGTCACATCCGAACAGGCGCGCATTCGCATGTTTCGATGCGGTAAGGCCCAAACCACCGATACCGCAGTAGAGATCCCAGATGCTTTTCGCGTCAGCGCACCACATTGCGGCCTGGTGGTACATGGTTCGTGCCACATCGTTATTCAACTGAAAAAAGGTGGACGCACGCATGCGCAGGGAAACATCGCCAATGGTCTCTGTAAGGGTGTTTTTGCCGCAGTGATATGCCGGGGCCTGAGTGCGAATCTGATTTCCGTCAATTGGGTTGCAGGTGATGCTGACACCTTGAATAAATTTTTGTGCAAGCAATCCGTTCGCAAGGTCGACAAATTGGTCGGCACTGTCGCTATGCACCACAATATCAACCAACACGGCGCCGCTCTCAAATGATTTTATCGTAACATATCGAACACCATCCGGCTTCGGGTAAATCGTTGTGCCCGCCTCGTTCAACACTTCAGTAACGATGCGCTGCGCGGTGGAAATGATTTTCGTGTTGATTTGGCATCTGTCCATGGATGCGAAGTGATGGGTGCGGGGCGCAAACGACCCAAGTTGGATGCCATTTTTAGGGGAATAGTGAACAACAAAATTTGATTTGTTCCGATAATGCTTCGGCGACTCGATATGCAGTGAAAGCGCGGGCTGTGCGAGCCGGGCTGCATTCAGAGCGTCCGCAACGTACCGAAGCTTGATTTCGCGGTACACATCTCGCGATACGTGGCCCAGTGGACATCCGCCACAGCGACCGTGTTGTTGAATGGCTTCCTGGCAGAAATGTTTTTTCCAGGCGGTACCGCGCTGAATCACTTCGAAAACGCGTCCCCAGGCATGGTCGGTATGTTTGCTCCGATGATCGATGCGAACCGTCACCTGATCTCCTGTCGCTGTATCCGAAACGAAAACGGATATGTCGTTCAGCCGGGCGACACCATGCCCATTCGGGGCGACATCTTCAATTGTCATATCCAGAACGGCACCGTTCTTGACCAGAAAAGGGTTGTCTGTAGTCTGTTTTGATTTCTTTTTCATGCGGTGCTCAGCGTCCGGGGGTCAGCAAGGGTTCATTTAGGGTTCTATCACACGAATTATCGAGTGTTATGAAAAAAATATCCCACTTTATCCCATTTCGTTAACTGTTTAATTTTATTTTATAATTCTGCAAATTCAAAAAAAGTGGGGAAACGGTTGCACTTATACATAAGTAGCCAATATTTAAAAAAATTGACAATTAAACGGGGTTATGGCTACGTATTAAGAACCAAATTTGTGGGAAAAAGTGGGAAAACATGTTCAAGGGTCGATATAATCACACGGTGGATGGCAAGGGACGTACCAGTCTTCCGGCCAAATTCCGTGAAACCGTTGCTGCGGACGGCAATGATCGGGTGGTGTTGACCTATGCGTTGGACGCCGCTTTTCCCCATATCGATGTGTATCCCTTTTCCAGGTGGAGTGAGTTCGAGCAGAAATTGGCGGAGAAACCCACATTCGACGAGAATGTGATTCTGCTTAAAAGATTTTATGTGGCCAATGCGGTGGAATGTCCGGTGGACAGTCACGGCCGGATTCTGATTCCCGGCACGCATCGGGAGTACGGGGGGGTGGGATCCGATGCCACCTGGGTTGGAATGAATAAAATTATTGAATTATGGAAACCAGAGCTATGGGATGCGGCGCAAGCCGAGGCGCTTTCGAATATTCACGACATTCGGAAGGGTTTGGCCACATTTGACCTGTAAGGGAGCCCATGGAAACAACGTTTGAACATCAGTCGGTGCTGCTCAACGAGGTAATATCTTTGATGGCGCCGAAGAGCGGCGGAATCTATTGCGATGGAACCCTGGGAGGCGGAGGTCATGCGGAGCAGATTTTGGAGAAAAGTTCTCCGGATGGACAGCTTATCGGTATTGATCAGGATTTGAATGCCATCGCGGCAGCCAGAAAACGGCTTGCCCGGTTTGGTGGGCGTGCACAAATTTTTCATGGTCGGTTTTCGCAGCTGGATGAACTACTGCGGCAGGCGCACGTACCGAAACTTGACGGATTGTTGCTCGACTTGGGGGTTTCGTCCCACCAACTGGATGAAGCAAGTCGCGGATTTTCCTTCATGAACGCAGGTCCTCTGGATATGCGGATGGATGCCTCTGCAGGCGAGAGTGCCAAGGAATTGTTGGCGAGAATCAGCGAAGATGAACTGGCCGACATTATTTTCAAATTCGGCGAAGAGCGCATGGCGCGTAAAGTGGCGCGGTCCATTAAACAGATGGAGTTGGCGGGAACGCTCGAAACAACCGGCGATTTGGCGGTAGCGGTGAAACGGGTGGTGGGACAGAAGCGTCCTGGAAAAAGTGACCCGGCGACCAAGACGTTTCAGGCGATTCGCATTGCCGTAAACGATGAAATGAACGAATTGGAATCCGTTCTGAAAATGTTGCCCGAACCGCTGGCTATCGGTGGGTGCGTGGCGATTATTACCTTTCATTCGTTGGAAGATCGAATGGTGAAAGAGCGTTTCAATGAATTGGTGAACCCATGTCAGTGTCCGCCCGGAATGCCGGTCTGTACCTGCCCGAAGCCCTATGCAGAATTTGCCTCTCGGCGAAGTGTTCGTGTCAGCAAACATGAGATTGAATCCAATCGACGTGCGCGTAGTGCGAAGGTTCGTGCCATTCGGAGAGTTCGATGAACCGGCGAATACAGAAAGCAGTGCCCTCCGGCCGACCGGCGTTCAATCGTCCGAAAATTAAAGTCAAGATGCCCCCCGTGTTGCGTAGTTCGGTTCAAAAAAGAAAGGCGCCTCAAAGCGGCGAGAACGTAACTTCATTTTCGACTCCTTCCTACAAGGGGGTCGGGTTGCCTTACATATTGTTTGTTATTTTAAGTATGCTTGTCGCAGCGGGAGGGATCATCTATCACCTGCATGTTCGGTTTGAAGGGGTACGGCTCGGTTATGAAGCCAGTGAGCAGAGAAAGATTCAAACGCGGCTGATGTTGAAACGTCGGGAACTGCGTTTGGAGTTGGCCTCCATGAAGGAGCCGGGCCGCATCGAAGATGAAGCGCGTGAAAAACTTGGAATGGAGACTCCGAAGTCCGAGGAATTTGTCCACATCAATAAGAAAAAGAAAGTGGTGTCTGTTTCGGGTGGAGCCCTGTAGCCGTGTCGTTCCTGCCTACGGATAGACAGTTCTGGATTCGTTTTCGAATCAGTCTCATTGTAACGTTGTTGATGGCCGGTGTGGGTGCGGTCGGTTGGGGCGCGTGGTCTTTGGGGGTTGTCCGGCGAGATGAATTGACCAATATTTCAAAGGAACAATACACCAGACGAATTTCAGTGTCGGCCAGACGCGGGTTAATTACCGACAGATATGGCGAAGAGTTGGCGGTGGAAGTGGAGGTCGATTCGATTTATGCCGATCCGCGCGAAGTGACAGAGCCGCTGTCCGCGGCGAAGCAACTCGCACCGGTGTTGAGTGTGGAACAAGAACGACTCGCTACGCGTTTGGGATCGAGGAGGCACTTTGTCTGGTTGAAGAGACGGGTGGCTCCGGAAATTTCAAATAAGGTGAAAGCGTTGAAAATCGCCGGGGTACACATTTTAAAGGAGAGTAAACGGTTCTACCCCAGCAGAGGGTTGGCTGCCCATGTGGTCGGTTTCGCTGGAATGGATTCAAAGGGGTTGGAGGGAATAGAAAGACTATTTGACGAACATCTTCAGGGAAACCAGGACGCGGCCAGTGGGCTGGCGGATGCCCATGGAAATATCGTTTTTTCAAAAGGAGTGTTCGGCGCCAATAAAGTGGTGGGAAATAATATTGTTCTCACCATTGACCGCAATCTGCAGTTTGAGGTGGAAGAAGAGCTGGCCAATACCGTGCGGCTGTTTCAGGCGAAAGCCGGACAGATTGTGGTGATGGACCCGCATACCGGTGATGTTCTGGCGATGGCCAATTGGCCGTCGTATAACTTGAATGACATTTCATCCTCGAACCCGGACAAACGCCGAAATAGAGCCGTTCTCGATGTGTTTGAGCCTGGTTCAACAATGAAGGTTTTTACGCTGGCGGCGGCGTTAAACAGCGGGGTGCTTCGTCCGGACGAGAAGATTTTTTGCGAACAGGGACGGATGGAATTCTATGATGTGGTGCTGCATGATGACCATCGCGACGGTTGGTTGAATCCGACCCAATGTCTGAAGCGATCGAGCAATATCTGCTTTGCGAAAATTGCTGGGCGCATGGGCGGAAAAAGACTGTATCGATATTTGCGGCGGTTTGGATTCGGCGAAAGTACTAACCTGCAGGTTCCGTTCGAAATGCGAGGATTGTTGCAGCACTACAGCGAGTGGAGCGAGTTTTTGACGGCAACAGTTGCGTTCGGACAGGGTATCGGCGTGACCGGCATTCAGATGGCAACGGCGCTTTCCGCGATTGCCAATGGCGGCATGCTGATGAAGCCGAACCTGATAAAACGAGTGACAGATGCGGAGGGGGAGGTCATTTTGGAGAACACACCGACTGTTCGCAGACGTGTGGTGAGTCGCCGTACGGCCAGGCTGATTGCCGATATGATGACTGCAGTCACCGAAGAGGGGGGGACAGGAACCGAGGCGGCATTGGATGGGTATCTGGTGGCCGGGAAAACAGGTACCGCCCAAAAATCGACTGGGGCACATGGCTACAAAGATAAAGAAAAATTTGTGGCATCATTTTTCGGTTTTGTGCCGGCCGACAACCCGAAACTGGTCATCTCCGTGGTCATAGATGAACCGATGGTCAGTTACTATGGCGGTACCGTCGCTGCGCCTGCGCTTCGTCGTATTGCCGACAAGGCGCTGCGCGATATGGGGGTAACCCCGAATTTCACTGTTCGTCGCGGCCAGAAAAAGGAAGAACACGCAACTGAAAAAGAGCCGCCTCCTCCTAAGGAAGCGCTGTTGCAAAACACAGATGTGAATGAGTCCGCAAACATGATTACGCCAATGGAAATACCTTTGCAAAAAGGTCAGGTTCGTACACCAAAACTATTGGGCATGCCTATAGGAAAAGCGATTTCGGAGTTGAATGAGTTCGAACTGAGACCGTTGTTTTACGGTACCGGAATCGCTGCGGAACAGATTCCCGCGCCGGGAGAACCAATCAATAAAGGGGAATATGTACAGGTGAACTTCAGTCCGAACGGCGAATATGAGGAAGAAAAATGATCACGCTGAAGCAAATTACAGAAAAAATGTCAGATGTTCGTCTTATCGGTGACGGGGATATAGAAATTTGCGGCATCTCACACGATTCACGGGAGGTGAAACCGGGCTATATATTTGCTGCGGTGAAAGGGGAACGGATGGACGGTACGAAGTTTATAGAGAAGGCAATTTCGAGCGGAGCTGTCGCTGTGATGGCGGAGGATGACATTGATGTACCGGTTCCTGTATTGGTGGTATCCAACGTGAGAGATCAGATGGGAAAGGTAGCATCGGCTTGTTACGGAGAACCTTCCTTTGCACTCGCGCTGGTGGGTGTTACCGGAACGAACGGAAAGACGACAATTACTCATATTATTGAGACGGTACTGCGATATTCAAAAAGACGATGCGGAGTGATGGGAACGATTGAATATCGTTTTGAAGATCATATTTGGCCGGCGGCTCATACCACTCCGGAATCCACGGTAGTCCAGTCGGTCATGCGTAAGATGGTGGACGCTGGCGCAGACACATTAGCAATGGAGGTTTCTTCCCATGGATTGGCGTTGGGGCGTTTGAATGGTTGTCTGTTTGATGTCGTTGCATTTACCAATCTGACACAGGATCATTTGGATTTTCATCAGAACATGGCGGAGTATGGTGCCGCGAAGATGAAGCTGTTTACTGAGATGCTGAGTGAACGCCCTGATGCGAAAATTGTATTGAATACGGATGACCCGTTCAGTAACGAAATACAGAAACGAGCAGCGCATGAGGTATTGACGGTTTCGTGTTCAGCAAAGAGCGACGCGAAGCTGAAGCCCGTATCGGCGGTACAGTACTCAATTGAAGGCATTCAGGCAGAGGTAATGACACCGGATGGTACGATATCTCTTCATAGCAGTCTGTGCGGCGAACACAATTTGAGCAATTTGCTGGTTTCTTTCGGTATCTGTTTGCAGCTGGGTATTCCCGCTGCAGAGATTGCACAAGCGATAAGTCAATTATCGGCCGTCCCCGGCCGGTTGGAGCGCGTGGAGAATGAGAGCCGATTCTCCGTTTTTGTGGATTACGCGCATACACCAGATGCATTGGTAAATGTGTTGAAGGCGGTGAAACCGCTGACCCGGGGACGGCTGATTTGTATTTTCGGATGCGGAGGAGACCGAGATTGCGCCAAGCGGCCGTTGATGGGTGAGGCAGTGGCGAAAGCGGCAGATATTGCCGTGGTGACCAGTGATAATCCCAGGACGGAAGATCCGAATGCGATTATTGAGGCAGTTCTCCCAGGGGTAACTCCATATAAGGCGATTTCATTATCTGTAACTGATTTGGCAGCCGCAGAATCAGGGTATCTCGCCATCAGTGATCGTCGGGAAGCAATCCGGCAGGTGATAGCAGCGGCGCAACCCGACGATACTGTGCTGATTGCCGGAAAAGGACACGAAGATTACGTGATAATCGGAACGGAAAAGTTTCATTTCGATGATCGGGAGGAAGCACGATACGCGTTGCAGCTCAAGGAAACTGAAGGCAAAGATGATTAACTATTCTGCGAATGAAATTTCAGATATTGCAGGCGGTTGTGTAATTGGCGATGGTTCTGTTAGTATCCATGGAGTAAGTTCAGACTCGAGAGAACCGCAAGATAATAAGCTGTTCGTTGCATTGCGAGGTGAGAATTTCGATGGAAATGAGTTTGCCGTGTCTGCCGCAGCAAAGGGCGCGACGGCGGTATTGGTTTCCACACAAGTTGAAGGAATACCGGTGCCGCAAATTGTGGTGTCCGATACACTGAAAGCGCTCACTGCGCTGGCAACACACCACCGGGAACAATTTCAAGGGCCGGTAGCCGCCGTAACCGGTTCGGTTGGGAAAACAACAACTCGCTCGCTGTTGAGTGCGATTTTAAAAGTCGCTTATCGTGTTCATGAACCCGAAAAGAATTTCAATAATCATATCGGTGTGCCGCTGACTGTGATGAAGCTTCATAGCGGGTACGACCGGGCGGTCTTTGAGTTGGGGTGTTCTGATTTTAATGAGATTGGCCCCCTCGCCCGAATCGTGAAACCGGATGTTGCTCTGATTACAAATGTGGGAAGCGCACACCTGGAAAAGCTCAAGGATTTGTCGGGGGTCGCCCGTGCCAAAGGCGAGCTGTTTGCCGCGCTACGTTCGAATGCCTGCGCGATAATAAATATTGATGACCCGTATATAAAGGAACTACCTGTCGCGGCAAATAATAAAATTACATTTTCGGTATCTGGTGACGCTGATGTGATGCTGTTGCAGCGAAAAGCAAATCGACTGAATCAACATCTGACATTGAAAATTCGGGGTGAGATTGTGGAGATTCCGTTTTCGCTTCCAGGAGAACACAATGCGACAGATGCGGTTGCGGCTGCCGCAGCTTCACTGGCAATGGGGGCGGATGTGTCACATATTCGTGAAGGGCTGATGACCGTTTCTTCCCGCCCGGGCCGTTTTCATGTCATTGATATGGGCGGTGTCAGCGTGATAGATGATACATATAATGCCAATCCTTCTTCGATGTCCGCGTCATTCGAGGTGCTTCGAGAAATGGTTTCCGAGAATCACCGTTTGGCAGTTCTAGGGGATATGCTGGAATTGGGGGAAAGCGCTGAGAACGCACATCGGCTGCTGGGAGAAAAAGCAGCTTCGTTGCATTTGAAAGCGCTTTGGGTGTACGGCGCGTTTTCCCGCACCGTTTCGGAATCGGCCATTAGCAGCGGCATGGACTCGAAAAAAGTGTTCGTTGGTTTGAATTATGAAGAAATTGCAAAAAAAATCGCCGAAATTTCGGAATCTGGTGACGCGTTGCTTATAAAGGGATCCAGGGGGATGAAACTGGAAACGGTGGTTAACGCGATACTAAAAGGATAAACACTCATGTTATATGAACTGTTGTTTGACTTGCATCAGCAGACGGATTCTTTGGGTTGGTTGAACGTTCTTCGGTACATTTCATTCCGAACGATTATGGGAATGCTGACGTCCATGTTTATGTGCTTCTTCCTCTACCCGTGGTTCATTGCTCGAATGCGGCAGCGCAATGTCGGGCAGTCTGTGCGACAGGATGGTCCGGAGGCGCATTTTTCAAAAGAGGGAACGCCCACCATGGGTGGTTCGCTGATACTGTTTGCCACCGTTATTTCTACTGTTCTGTGGTCGGATTTGAATAATCAGTTTGTGTGGCTGGTTCTTGCGGTGACTGTCGGATATGGTCTTATTGGGTTTATCGACGATTATTTAAAGATACGTTATTCCGACTCAAAAGGAATGCCGGGCAAATTTAAGCTGCTGTTTCAAACGTTGTTGGCGGCGGTGGTTTTTTTATACGTGTATATGGATTCCGGGTTGCCCCAGGAATGGCTTGATATGCGATATCGACTGGCGTTGCCGTTCGCCGCTTTTGAGAATAATCCGGAACTGCTGGCGGATGCCCCCTGGTACGCATCGATGTTGTTACCGCCGTGGCTGTATGTGATATTCGCGACATTTATTGTGGTGGCCATGTCAAACGCCATCAATCTGACCGACGGACTGGACGGGCTCGCCATCGGACCGGTTATGGTGAATGCCAGTACGTTCATGATATTTGCCTATCTATCCGGTCTGGTGCTGTTTGGTATCAACATTCCTGAATATTTAAAAATACCTTCTATTCCAATGTCGAGTGAACTCACAATTTTCTGTGGAACCATCTTCGGCGCCGGGATCGGTTTTTTGTGGTACAATACTTTCCCCGCGCAGGTATTCATGGGCGATGTTGGGTCGTTGTCCCTTGGCGGCGCAATTGGAATGGTCGCGGTGTTAACGAAAAATGAGTTTCTGTCGGTGATTCTCGGCGGCATTTTTGTACTGGAAGCGGTATCGGTGATCACTCAGGTGTTGAGTTTCAAATTGATCGGCAAGCGTGTGTTCCGCATGGCGCCCATTCATCATCATTTTGAGCTGAAGGGGTGGCCCGAGCCCAAAGTGATTGTACGTTTCTGGATTATCTCAATCATGCTGGCATTGGTTGCACTATCATCGTTAAAACTCAGGTAGGAGGCTTTTTTGGAGACTGCCGTCTCATCTCAGCATGTTGACTCCGTCGGTTCGGGGGGACGCACCGGCGTTGATAAGCCGCTGTTTGTTGCCATCGTGACGTTGTGTATATTCGGGTTGGTGATGGTATTTTCCGCCTCTGCGGTGGAAGCCGCCAGGAAGTTCAATAATCCACTATATTTTTTCATGAAACAAGTGGTCTTTGCAGGTGTTGGGCTGGTGAGCATGTTGGTGATAAGTCGCATTGACTACGGTATCTTGAAGAAAAGTTATGTCGTTTGGACGTTGCTTGGGCTTGCGTTTTTCGGTGTATTGGCGTGCAAGACGCCGCTTGGCGTTACCTTGAACGGCGCTTCTCGTTGGATTAAAGCCGGTCCTATCACAATTCAGCCGGCTGAGGCATTGAAAGTGTGTCTGGTGCTGTGGCTGTCATATTCTCTAAACAAGAAAAGTTTGAAAATAAAATCGTTTTCTGTCGGCTTTCTGCCGCATTTGATTATTCCGGGGCTGTTGATGGCGGGCTGCATGCTGCAACCGGATTTCGGTACAACCGTGGTGATGGCAATACTGACATTCAGTTTGCTGTTCGTTGCCGGGGCGAAACTCGGATACATTCTGCTGGCGGGAATTGTCGCGACGCCGATTGTGTATTTTTTGATTACCGGCTCCGCTTACCGGTTGGCGAGAATTATGAGTTTTCTGGACCCGTTGGCGACGCGGTTTTCGACTGGATATCAGCTTAGCCAATCGTTGTTCGGGTATGCATCCGGAGGCGTTACCGGTCGTGGACTTGGAGACGGTCTTCAGAAATTGTTGTATCTACCCGAGGCGCATAACGATTTCATTGGTTCGATTATCGGTGAGGAGTTGGGCGTAATCGGAATATGGGTATTGTTGCTGCTGTACATGATTGTGGTTGGGCGAGGTATCGTAATCGGGTGGCGATCGAGGGATACGTTCGGTACCTATGTCGCATTCGGTTTAAGCACACTGTTCGCGGTCCAGGCATTGATGAATCTGGCTGTATCGATGGGGCTGTTGCCGACAAAAGGATTGAATCTGCCGTTCGTCAGTTACGGTGGTTCGGCATTGTTAATTTCGATGAGTGCTGCCGGTGTTTTGCTGAGTGTATCCAGAGGTACGAAATATAGCGATGAACCTATCGAGGATATTCCGGATTCAGAGGAGTCGTCTGGTGGATCAGGAAAAAGTCATGGAAACCGGCGTAAAACGACCGGCACAGAACAAGGGTAGATATCATGACAAATAAAGCGTTTCGCGTGGTGTTGGCCGGAGGAGGAACCGGGGGGCACATTATTCCGGCAATAGCGGTGGCTGATGAAGTTGTCCGCCTGGGCGGTACGGTGCGGTTTGTTGGAACGGAAGGGCGAATTGAGGAAAAGCTCGTCCCCCAGGCCGGATACGGAATTGACTTTATAAAAGTGAAACCCCTCGCCGGCGGCGGACCGGGACGAAAAATTTCGGGTCTGGCTTCGGCACCGGTTTCGGTTTTAAAATCTGCGGCGTTGCTGAAAAGAATTGCCCCTTCTGTCGTTATCGGAGTCGGCGGATATGTTGCCGGGCCAGTGGTGTTGGCGGCACGGTTGATGGGGATTCCCACAGCGCTGCTTGAACAGAACGCAACAATCGGGCTTGCCAATAAAATTTTAAAACCGGTAATAAAACATGCGTTTGTTTCTTATGAACAAACAGTTCATGAATTTCAAAAGGGCAAAGCTGAATTTACAGGCAACCCGGTGAAACAGCAAATTCTGGACGCTGCGCAAAAGCCGAAGAAGAAGTCAAATACGGTACACATCCTGGTGATGGGGGGCTCCCAGGGGGCGAAGACGATTGATGAGAGAGTGCCGGAAGCGATTGCATCGGCAAAACTGACACGAAAGATCAATGTCGTTCACCAGGGACAGCCGGCAAACCTTACGAATGCGCAGAAGAAATACGATGAGGCAAAAATAAATGCCGTGACCACACCGTTTATTGATGATACGGCCGGCGCGTTCAGAACTGCCGATCTGGTTATCGCACGTTCCGGAGCAACTACCGTTGCAGAACTGACGGTGATGGGGCTGCCGGCGATTTTTCTTCCATATCCGCATCATGCAGATAAACAACAGGAAAAAAATGCTGCGCCGATGCGCGATTTGGGAGCAGCCATAGTAATCGATGAGAAAACAACCGGTGTGCCGGAACTCACCGCTGCAATTGAAGAAATGTTGGAAACGCCTGACAGGTTGGAGTCCGCTGCGTCCGCATCGAAGAAATTGGGAAGGCCGGACGCGGCATCGGTAATCGCTTCACGATTGTATGAAATGGCATTGTAACGCAAATGACGGTTTTCAGACGTAGCAAGCGGGAAACCGCTGTTCGACATAGTAAAAATCGACGTGTGGCCGATGAGGAAAGCGTGCGAGTGGAAGGCCGTGAAAACCGCAAGACAGCACGACAGAATGTAATCCAGAAAAGGCGAAATCGAAAAAGAACGGCCGGCTTCGAGAAAGAAAGTTTTGGGGGTAATCGAAAAAAAACGTTTGCTAAACGTATGGTTGACGCGAATGTTGAAAACTCCTCAGAGGAAACCGAAGAAAAAAAATCTCCCTCTGTGCCGAAAATGCCCAAAGCGATGCCATTCGTATACGGAACGCTTCGTTTCATGGCAGTTCTTGCATGTATCGCCGCGGTTGTTTGGGGGGGCAAACTGGTTTACGACTATGCGACCACGTCTTCATATTTTGCCGTTCAGCATATCGAAATCGAAGGAAACAATCGGTTATCGAATGCAAAGGTAGTGGGAGCTGCTGGTTTTGCCGCGGGAGATAACATTTTCTCACTGGATTTAGTGAAGGTGGAACACAATCTGATGATGCAACCCTGGATTGTGAACGCCAAGGTCAGGCAACAGTTACCCAAAACAGTGATTATCGATATTGTGGAGCGCAAGCCTGAGATGCTGGTGCTGTTTGATGTTCCGTATCTGGTTGATGAAACGGGTGAGATTTTTAAGCGATGGGCAATTGGCGACCCATTACCGGATTGTGTTGTAACTGGAATTTCAAAAAGGGAAATTCTTGAAGACATAGAAGGCGCACAGAAAATTATTCTGGATGCCATTTCGCTTAGAGATAGATACTATTCTACAGGCAACCAACGTTATGCAAAATTGTATGAAATCCATCGAGAAATAGATGGTGGTTTTTCACTATCGGTCGGAGATAATCCGTTTTACATTAAAATGGGGAAGCCGCCGTTTCGAAAGAAACTGAGCCGACTTGCACAGCTATTGCGCAAAATTGGAAAAGAGGGAAAACAACCTCAGATTGTGTATTTCGACAACGAAAAACGACCCGATAGAGTAACCGTGAAAATGAAATTTTCCACTGAAAATCAATAGACGCGCCTTCATACAACAAAAACAACATTTTTTTGAATTTTTTTGCAACACCTTCTGGGTTTGGCCGATAGGGAGCAGATTGACCGAACAGGAGAGATGACAATGGGGTTGTGTCGACAAGGGTTGAAAGATGAAATCGGTTCTGTGCAAGTGGAACAGCTTGTGCTGCTGGCCATGGTCGCAATCGGATTTTCGGCAGCGACCGTTACGCTTGGTCCGGTTCTCATGTCTTACCATTATGGAATCGAATTCTTGTTGTCGCTTCCTGTTCCATAGAAAACAGGAGTTTCAAATGCAAAGAAAAAAAGAATCAGGTGTGCGTTCGTCGCTTATTCACGATGAACGAGGTTTATCCACAGTAGAATACGTCATTCTACTAATCTTGATTGCGGTTGCCGGAATTGGTCTGTGGTCTACGTTCGGAGAGACACTCAGTGGCAAGATTACAAATGCCACCTCACAGGTTGAAGGAATGGGCGGAAACTGACCACGCATAAAACGTTTCAACACTGTGTAGAGAAGATAACCGGTATTTTGAACAGCGGATGACTCTGAAAAACGGAGGCCACAATGAATGCATTTCATATTGCAGAAATGTCGATTTCCATTGTTGTTTGTGCAATCGGCGGATGGATAGATTTCAAGAAGGGAACAATACCAAATCGCATAACGATTGTGGGGATTCTGGCTGGATGCGTGATTGGGTTTGTATCACACGGCTGGCGAGGACTCGGCGGGGCAATGGTCGGGGTATTCGCAACTGCTTTGGTTCCGTTGTTGTTGTATCGAATGAATGCAATGGGAGGTGGGGACGTGAAGCTGTTCGCGGCGATGGGAGCGCTGTTGGGCGTAGATATGGCGTTGCAGGTGATGATGACTTCATTTGTGCTGGGTGCATGCTGGGGAATTCAGCTTTGGATTCGAGAAGGTGTGATGGTGCAGAAATTGAAAGGTTCTTTTCGAGTTTGGGGTGTTTGGAAAGTAAAATCAAAACGAATGACCGATAGCTATGAGCCCACTTATCTGCGGTTTGGACCGATTGTGTTGATAGCGTGCATAATTGTTCTCGCAGCAGCGCATATGAAAGATTTTATGCAATGCTGTTAATAAACAGAATTCAGAACAAAGGCGCCGTATATGTGGAATTTCTTATTGTGATTATCCCATTGATAACGCTGTTTTTGTGTTTGATTCAATTGGCATTGGTAATGGGCGCCGGAATATTAACACAACACGGAGCCCAAAAAGCGGTTCGCGCTGCAATCGTTGTACTGAGCGATGACCACGAGGCCGCAAACTACAAAGAACCATTGAACAGTGTTGGGAGCGGTGCCAAAGGGGTGGGAGCTTATCGCAATGCAACGAAAGACGGTAGATATGAAACGATTCGTATGGCAGCCAGACTTTCGTTGGCACCGGTTTCTCCCACCTGGCAAGCGCTTTCTTCTGATACGGTTCGTTCCGCGTTGTCTCAAGGGGTGGATGTCGGCATGCTGCTGTCACTTGCAGGTTGGACAAAATATGGGGTTGGGTTGGGGTTTCTGGATTTTAATGAAAATTACATATCGTCATTCTCGCCTATAGATGACATTCGGGTTGAATTGATATTTCTTTATCCGTGTACTGTTCCAGTCGGACGCGAGTTATTGTGCCGGTCATATCAGAACCTTTCTGAACATGATAGAACGCTCATTGAAACCAACGGCCGTATCATTGGCTGGTCAAGATTTTCAGATCGGCGATTTGTGGCATTGCGCGCGATAGCCGCGCTTCCGAATCAGGGAAGGCGGTAGCAAGTGGCAAATAGAGCACACAAGACAGATTCACATCGGAAATTAGATTTAAGTTTCGGACATACCACGGGACATCAGAAAGATCAGAATGAACAGGGAGCCGTACTGGTGATGGGATTGTTCATGGGAATATTTCTCGTTGCAATATTGTATCATGTCATCGGTGTGGGACAAAGTGCGGTGGAAAATGAATTGGGGCAAAGTGCCGCGGACAGTATGACATACAGCGCGGCTGCGGTGAAGGCAAGAGGTATGAACACCATCGCTTTGATCAATCTGATTATGGCTACTGTACTCGCTGTGCTCGTAGCCGTACGTTTGGTGGAGATGTTACTGGTAGTGGCGATGGCAGTCGTAGGTGTGGCATGTGTAGTCAGCGGAGGCGCCGCCTGTGGGGCGGTCGTTCCGTTGGCAAAGGCGGAGCACGAGCTGCATGAGTTTTCAGAAAATATCGAAGATACGGTTCATCAGATTTTACATTCTCTTGAAGAAGTTGCTGAAGTAGTAAATCATTCTGTTCCCATATTGGCTGAAGCGGAAGCCGTGTATATATCGCAAAAAGAAGGCCGGCCGGTGTCGCGGATAGGAGCTGTTTGGCCGATAGTCGATGAATTGCCGACCGAGAAAGGTACATTTGAAGAACTGTGTGAGCAAGCCGGCAAACAAGTCATTCAGGTGAGTACTTTCTTTTTACCTGGAAATCTTCCTGAAAAAGCAAACGAAACAATCGGTGAACTATTGGGTACTATGGCTTCAAAATTCAGCAGATACTTTTGCGGTGGTGGCGATCCTCCGCGGAACAGTCATCGCCACGAGGTTGCGTATCCGACCAAAGACCACACAGAATGTGACAATGCCGATGTGATGTCGATGTTGGATGAAAACACGTGTACGACTCAATTATGTATCGATTGTGTTCGGGCAGCATGTGAAACCTGCAGCATCAGGCTGGGCGACTCGAAATTTAAACAGGCGAAATGGAAATATGAACAGCGTGAATGGATTGAAAAAATAAATACTTCCGGTCGAACTCAAATTGTGCAGCAGTGGCCGACCACCTCTCATACAGAATGGACGGCGCAGAACCCGTGCGACAATCCGCTCGAATGCGGCCGACCTATTTTATGCGAAACCGAAGAGCGGGAGACCGGAACGCGGTGGGGAGCCGACACAATAAAAGTGACACAGCGGAGATATAGGCAACTGATAAGCTGTATTGTTGAAGAGGAAACAGAACTTGTAACGCCCAATAAAGTGGACGGTAAGGATTGGCCCAAACCACGAGTATTGAAAAACGATGCAACCAGAGACGATTTTCGAGTATGGGGATTGGCTCTGGGACGGAACAATTCATCTGAGCGATTGGATTTTGTCGGAAAACTATACATGGAAAAAACAGATGACCTGCCGAATGCCAGGATACATGCGGCATCCGCGGAGTTTCTATCATCAACCAATGACTTATGGCATTTACACTGGTACAGCCGGTTGATTCGCTTTCGCATGCCCTCAAACAATATTTTTTCCGTAAGCGGTCATTCTCAGGACAGACAAGCACATCAAAACATTCTTCAGCATTTGGGTGAGTTGCGAAAATTTTCAGACTCTTTGATGGTACATTGATATGGGGATTATCAGAGATAACAGAGGTATCGCCATGACAGAGGCGGTTATGGTGATTCCATTTTTGCTGGTTGTATGGATCGCATTGAATTCCGTATATAGCTACTACTTTTTAAAAATTGATGCAGTCGGTGAAGCAGGTAATCTGGCGCTGAAATCGGCAACTATTGGAGATTGTTCTGATATTAAAATCGACTCCAATGACGTTGATGTTGAATCCGCTTCGTTTGATCAAAATTCTTTCTCCGATGTTATTGTCCGTTTGTCTGGTGTTCATCCATTGGCGCTGGTGCACGTGGAAAGTGCTGTTTCCCGTGAAAAACAACTTGCCGGAAGGACCGTCGCAGTGACGGGAACCAAAATACTGGCATGTAACATGCGACCTATTGACGGTCTCATGGAGCAGATTGTCGCATCTGTAAAAAGCTTAATTGGAGTGGACGAATGAAAAATAAACAAAAGATGAGTTGGACGATTTGGATGTTGGCATTAATTGCCGGTTTCTGTTCTGTGGGTATTTCACGGCTCGCCAAATCGAAGGTTGCCGTTGCTGTGAACAGCGTCACGCACATGTGTATGGGTCAGTTGAATCTGGATTTCTCATCTTCGGCGACAGAAAGGGAAGATGTCGCTTCTTTTTCAGGATTGCCGGGGGTTCATCCCTGCAATGTTTCGCCTCTCCCTATTGAAGCAGAAATCATTTCAGAACGTGTTTTCGTAGCTGTTATAGACGGCGGTGCTTATCGTATGAGCGGTTATTTGTTTCATGGTGATAAATCATTTGAACCTTCACGTTTTATAAGTGACCTTTCACTTCGTGGATTTGAAATTGCGCGTACACCAGACAGCGCAGTTACCGGATATTCTTTCTGGAAACACGAAAGCGGTGAGTATCAACTTGTTCAAACGTCGCTCGGAGGGACGTTTCATATGCTGTGGATTATATTCAAGAACGGAGGCGAACCTCGATGAATCGATTTATTGTAGTTTCACTTGTTTGTGCGAGTATGGCAGGAGCGTTTCACTTTCTGTATTTACGAAATATCGAGAGAAGGCAAATCGGGGGAGACGTCATCTCAATAGTGGTCGCCAGCTCTAACATGAAGAAAGGAAAAATACTGATAGAAACAGACCTGGCGGTGCGAGAGGTGCCGATGGATTTTGTAGACAAACGCACGGTTCGCCAAAAGGAAATGAAACGACTTGCGGGATTACCGCTGATGGTTTCTTTGAGCGGAGGGGAGGCGCTCCAATGGACTGATGTGCAAGAGCGAAATTGGGAACAAAGTGACGATTTGGCAAATTACGTCGAATCCGGAAAACGTGCGATGTCAATTGTTGTAACAAATGAGTCCGCGTTGGGCGGGTTGTTGCGTCCCGGACATCGAGTAGATATTATTGGTACGTTCACAAGAAAGTCGTCTGTGACCAATTCACAATCCAAAACATTGTTGCAGAACATTATGGTATTGGCTACCGGAGACCAGCTGTCAGGCGAAATCGAAAAGAGGGGGTATGGTACCGTGACGTTAAACGTGAATCTTGAAGAAAGTGAACTGTTGGCAATGGCTGAGGCTCAGGGCGAGCTATCGCTCGTTTTACGAGGTCATGAGGATTTGGTATACGTGGAAAAAGTTCCACCGGTGACAATTGAAACAGTGTTTTCTGAGAACAACAAAATAAGAAATGAATTGTCATCCTCGCATTCAATTGCCATCGAGAGACTGGAAACAAGTAACTGAGGTCTATTGCGGAGAATACGACAATTGAATGAATGTTCTGGGAACGGACTCTTCCGGCAGGTGCATTGCTGAAAATGTGGCAGAGAGGCATTTGCACGGTGTTGACACGACAAGCTGATAATAGAGGCCGGCCATATGTATGCCGGAATGTAGGTTCAGATGAAAGCCTGCTTTGGCGAGAAGTCGCGATGATATACGTATCGAAACGGATTCCTTGAAAATGACTATCTGCCTTTCAACCATGGGTGTGCGCATCGGCCAAGTCGATTCAGGAGCAGTCAATATCGAGGCTGCACCGGAAGAATGTGCTGCATAATAATAGAATCCATTTGACACCCCGCTTCCTGAATTGTTGTTTGCATCTATCTGGATTTCTCCAAATGAAAGATGGTGGGCGCCTGGTTTCATTCCTCCGGTCGCGTGCAGTTGAAAAGGCTGCAACGAAGCCAGAAGACGAATACCAGTTATATGTATCGTTTGTCCCAAACGGTTTTCCGTTGCGCGAATATTGTAAAAGGGAACGAATTGGATTTGGGGAACGGCGAGTGAGCGTCCCCACGTGTGTGCCATTGATAACTGAAGCTGATGCCCGGCGGTCATCATGTCCAAGCCGTCTTTCGGGATGGTCGCTTGATGTCCATACTGCAGAGGAGCGCTGACGATGTCAATCCGGTGGTCCACCATATGAAACCACCTGGAATATCGTTTGAAAAGCGGAAGCGACAGACGAAGCCGACTTCCGAACAGCTGTCTGGAATGTCCGGCGATGCTCCCTTTGGTTTGAAACTTTTGCAGCAGTACACCTAATTCGAGGTCGGTTGAAACAATTCCGATTTTCTTGGAGAGTCGAACGCCGGGGACAATGGAAAAACGGCTGGAGGTGTCGCCCGAAAGGCTCGTTGGCTCCGCATAGGTTTCAATAGATGAAAATAGCTGCGGAGACAATGCGTCGGCTCCTTCCAGGAGCGGAAGAATTGAGGCAGATATACCGATACTGCCATAGTATTGAGACATTGGCGCATATGGTGCTGTTTCAAATAATTGCGCCCAGATTGCGTATTGTTCAATAAAAATATCGCGACGTTCCAATGCGAAGCGCGCTCGGTTTTCTGTATGTGTCAATGCACGGTCTTCGGCCCAGAATGTTGCATCCTTTACAATCTGCCGGTGTGTCGCGATATCTAGTTCTGCAGTGGATTGCACATGATGAAGCGCCGGCTGTATTCGCGCCTGCAATCGGAAAGAACTACGGCGATGCAACATTGCGTAGTCCAGCTGATATTGTGCAGCAGGCGCCAGCACAACCAGGGCGCTGTCCATACCGCCCGCACTACGAAGTGCAACATGCGATACAGCGGTGCGGTTGTCGCCCAGTGGTATCTGTAGCTTCGGTCCGATATTCAACCCTAGATTGGGATCCCATTGCAGCTTAGGCGCCAGAAATCCGATTCTGGTTGGAGGGCGCAGTACGAGTGAGGGTAGTCGAAGTACTTTGACCTGCTGTACATGCAGAGATGGCGATTTCAGTCGTAATGTGCCTTCTTTTGTGATTCGAATGGCTTCTGCCTGAAGATAGAGCTCTTTTGTGACGTGTTCACACGGAAACCATGTTGCATGTTCTATGTTGCATGTTGTCGTTGTGCAATCCAACGTGTTTCCCCGTAAATGAAAGAACATTGAATCGGTATCGTAGGTCAGGTCAAAATGGTGGGCGGTGATTCTCAATGGACGCAACGTAATCTCTGCGCCGGCTGCGGCCAGGGTGAGATGCTCCGATGATAAACGAGTCACATTGCTTAAACGGAGGGTTTTCGTAGCGGTATTTATATTGAGTGCGCGTGTGTGAATAGACAAACCGGACAAATGGAATGTCACATTTCCTGACGCATTCAGAGAAGATTTTTCCGGAGTGAAATCAAGCCTATCTGCCTGAATCGTGGCGTTCTCTTTCGGCGTCGCATTTCCCGGCGCTGTCCGGAGAATCCCGAAGACGAACAGGAAAATGTAAATAAAGCTGACCGGTACATTCTTCAAAACGACAAGAACGTAGCACATTCGATTCAATAACTGTATGCAAATTCGGTTATGAGTCGGGCGACGAGTGGCGAGGCTATTCAGGTATCTCGTATCCGGGGGAGTCCTCAAGTTCTATTTCGTTATTGGCTGCATCCGAGCGGTTCTGTTTGCCGTATGTGCCGCCCTGGGGATACTGGCCGGGAGGGAAATCAATAAACAGATAACTGTATCCGTCCGCATCGGTGGATTGGCTGATTGCCGGTGTAGTCTTGGTTTTCAGTTCCAGAATGAGTTCTGTTTTTTTCTTGTATTTTTTCAGGTATGCTTTGCGAAGTGGTGTGTTGAAATGAAGTGTTACCAGCGGGTTCTGATTGTTGGACAGATGTACTTTGGTGTCTTTGAATGTCAGAACAATTTTCTTTTTTGACGTCTTCTGTTTGTACTCAAGAGGGGCCGTAGTCTGAATAAAGATTCTTGAACCCCCATCTGCCGTCATGAAAAAACCGGGCCAGGTAATCCAAAGGCCGTCTTTCCCCTTCAGTTCTTCAACTTTGGGCAAGGTGTTTCCGTCACCGGGTTTAGTTCCGTGATAGTTTTGAGAGAGCTCCAGCTTCGGCTGGTTGTTTTCAGTCGCCTTTCGCCACTCATCGGTGGATTGTGCACGCACCCATTGCACAGCAACGAGTGAAATAAATGTACAACCGGCAATCGCCGCTGATATTTTCATCCAGGTCATGGTCCCTCCTGCGTATCCATTGTTCAAGATACTGTATGTAAGACGAGGAAATACAATTTTCATTTATTTTAAACGAAATTGGTGGAAATGAAAAAAAAAAGGCTTGTTTGAAAAATAGTCGCGACGAAACGGGTCAGAAGCCGAGCAGACGTTCGAGTGCCTCAACCTTTCCGCGAACGGCGGCATCTTCCTTGATTTGCTTCTCGATTTTCCGACAGGCCGCCAATGCAGTGGTGTGATCTTTTCCACCGAACTGACTGCCGATTTCGGGATACGAGGAGTTGAGCCCTTTGCGACACAGGTACATGGCCACTTGCCGCGGGAATGCAATGGAACGGTGACGTTTACTGCCGGTCAGTTCATCGAGAGCCACGTTGAAATGTTTGCATACCGCGCTCTGGATACTGTCTACCGACAAGGCTGTTTCATGGAGGGCAACCACCTTTTTCAACGTTTGGGTTGCAAAATCCAAATCGATGGGGCGGTTGTCAAGAGACGCATGCGCCGCCAGATTAATCAATGAACCTTCCAGTTCCCGCACATTGTTTTTAATAGATGTTGCAAGAAATAGCGCGACATCATCTGGAAGAGGAATGCGCTCGTCTTCAGCCTTGCGTTTTAAGATAGCCAGTCGGGTTTCCATCTCAGGCACTTGAATGTCGGCAATCAGCCCCCATTGAAAACGAGAGCGTAATCTTTCTTCTAGGTCTGGGATTTCCTGTGGATATTTGTCTGAAGTGAGCACTATTTGCTTGTTTTCTTCATAGAGTGAGTTGAATGTATGAAAGAATTCGTCCTGAGTACCGTCTTTGCCGGCAATGAACTGAATGTCATCAATCAGCAGTACATCGCAGTTTTTTCTGAACTTGCGACGGAAGGTATCCATTTTATTCGTTCGCAGCGAAGCTACAAATTCGTTCATGAATTCTTCAGAAGATAAATAACAGATTCTGGCGTTCGGGCGCTGAGACAGCACCTGGTTTCCGATGGCATGAAGCAGGTGCGTTTTTCCCAGTCCAACACCACCGTAAATAAACAATGGATTGAATTTTGTGCCGATTTGCGTTGCGATAGCCATGGATGCGGCATGGGGTAACTGATTGGAAGACCCGACAATAAAATTTGAGAAGGTATATTTGGGATTCAACCGGGCGTGGTATTCGTTGGTGGTTTTCAACAAGGGCAGCGGCGCAACTGGTTCAGCCGAGATTTTGGGCTGTTCACAGTCTTCCTGAATTGTGATGTCTACATCGAGCCGGTTTCCGCTTTCCACAAAAACCGCTTCTTTGATGAGTTCTAAATAATTATTGGTGATCCATTCTTTAAAGAACGTATTGGGAACTTCAAGAACGACTTTGTTATCATCAAAATGTGCGGTTGATATCGGTGCGAACCAAGTATCGAACACTTGGCCGTTAAGCTTTTCACGAATCCAGGTCAGCGATTTTTTCCAGGCGTCTGTCATAAATCTCGTTTTCTCTCGTTAACAGTTGGACAATGTATTTTAGTCCGATTGTAATATGCTTGATTGTTGAAATTACTTGTTTTTTGACGACACTTTCCCCATGCAATTCTCCGTTTGGAGCGCTGCAGCCTAGTTCTAACGCGGGTCTGGGCCGACTTCATCTTTCCTAGCAGATATTCGCGGACGAGGTAAAGGGTAAAAAAAAAATAAATTGCGCGTTGCGGTTTTATTGCGTTTTTGGCGGTAAATGCGGCTTTTTTGTGTCAGAAAAAATCAATTTTAAATAAAAAAAAAAGGTTGAAAATTTGTAACACACTGATTTTAAAACGGGAATATTGGGTTTGGGCAATATTGTTAAATAGTTGATAATTTTTTTTACTAAATTGCAATGGTGGTCTGTGGGTTCTGCAAAACCGTTTGTTTTTCGGCACATTTGATGGGCGCGTGATATTTATGTATGCCAAAAAGGTCATAAACGGTGTCAATCTGTTCAGCAAAAGTCTCTTAAAAAGGGTAGGAAATTGGACTTTGGCAGACGAGTTCGGAATAGTGCTTTTATGATGAATCGTTTCACTTTTAAAATATTTCTAATCGGTTGTTGCGGAATGGCCATTTGGTTGCTTTCCATGAGTGCATCCGCCCAGGATGGACGATTGCCGGGAACAGAGCGGTTGGGAGATGCGCGAATGCTCGCCATGGCGGGTGCGTTGCGGGCATCCAGTTCGAATACCAGTGCCGTGTATTTGAATCCGGCGGCGATGTCGATGGCGAAAGTGTATCATATCAACTTGAAATATCAGTACACCGGATTGGACGCGCTGCATAACGGCGGGGTTGTATTGATGGACTCTGTTACGTCTCAAACCTTTGCAGGCGGAGTATCTTTTGACTACGTGCGCAGCGCGAAGGAATACACGGATTTTGAATCCATCGACGGAAAGCTCGCGGTATCGGCAACCATACGCGATATTTTCTTTTTCGGCACGACGGTGCGATACCTTCGTACCGCATATGATGTCGAATCTTCATCACTCGGGCCTAACTACACACCGGCGTTACCGCGCAATGATACAGTGCAGGCCAAAGGATTCACGTTTGATGCCGGTATGGCATTGAAAGCGGGAGATATTATCAGCATCGGCGTTGTCGGGTACAATCTTTCAAATACTGGATCTGTCTATGCGCCCCTGCAGCTCGGAGGCGGGGTTTCCGCATTGATTAAAAATATGTGGCTTATTGAAGTTGATGCCGTCACCGATTTTACCAGCTATGACGAGACCTCTCTCGAGCTTCAATTGGGTACGGAATTCATTTTGAAGCAGCAGTTTTCTTTTCGGGGCGGTTTCGGGCATGACTTTCATTTTGATGTGAACAGCTACGGGCTCGGTTTTGGGTTTACCGGCAAACGTTTGGCTGTTGATCTTGGATTCAAGCAGGATATTGAATTTCCCAAACGAGTGAGAATAGCACTTGGATTCCGCATTTTCATCGGCTAGTATTCAGTTATTGCTGTCGGTATCATGTAAGAGAATGTGAAAAGGGAATGCGGAGTGAATGATCCTTCTCAACATAAACTTGTCAAACAATTGCAGGCGCGAGATGCTCACGCATTTGAGCAGTTGATAGAGACACACCAAACGCGTATATACAATCTAATATATCGCATGATCGGCAATCGGGAGGAATCCGAAGATCTTCTTCAGGAAGTGTTTATCACTGTATTTAAAAAAATTGACAGCTTTCGAGGGGATTCGAGTTTAACCACGTGGATATACAAAATTGCCACCAATCATTGTATCAATCGAAAGAAGTATCTGACTCGTCGCAAGCATTACGCCAAGAGTTCCTATTCGGATTTAAGTGAAAAAGAGCAGGCGGAGAGCCGAAACGCGATGATGGAGAATCTGCCGCGGCCGGATGAGATGGCTGAAGGCAAGCAGATGGAACTGCTGATACAAAAGGCGATTATCTCTCTGGAAGATGAGTATAAAATTGTGCTGATTCTTCGGGATGTTCAAAATTTGAGTTATGACGAAATAGAACAGATTTTGAATGTTCCGGCCGGAACTGTGAAGAGTCGGTTGCATCGCGCGCGGATGGCGCTGAAAGAAAAGTTAATTCCGTACTTGAGGTAACAATGGAACACCAAGAGGTCAAAGATCTGTTCACCGAGTACCACGATGGTGATTTGTCGGATGAAAAAAAGAAGGAATTGGAAACG
This sequence comes from Deltaproteobacteria bacterium, assembly GCA_016936575.1. Taxonomy (GTDB): domain Bacteria; phylum Myxococcota_A; class Polyangia; order JAAYKL01; family JAAYKL01; genus JAFGXQ01. The sequence continues at coordinate 12,711 of JAFGXQ010000195.1, read as the reverse complement.
CACCTACAGTCATGCGATGAGTGCCGGACGGAGTGGCAGGCGTTTGAAAAAACAATGAATGAAATTTCCGGTCTCTATCATTTTGCTCCACCGCAGGATTTGGCGAAAAATGTGGAGCACAAAATTCATCGGCGAAGCCGAGGCAAATTTTTTGGAAAGCAAAAAGGCAACAATATTCAATTTGCACTGATTTCTTTTATTCTTGTTCTACTGTTTATGCTGGCGTATCTGATGCTGACCGCCGTGAATGAAATTATCGTGCTTGACGACCAGGCACCCGATACAGCCCAACCTATCGACCAGTAGCAATTCCCTGAGAGTTATCTTAATTAGTGTTCATCCCAGAACGCATGTTTTCCGCACAAATGTTTGATTTCGTAATTCCGGCGGGAATCCAGCGTAGCAACTGGATCCCCGCCGGAGATGAACGTTTGGATGGATTCTCAGCCATTCTGGGATGGAAACCAATTAAACCTTCTCCTATTTTTGTAATATTTAAAAGACATGGTTTAAATATGTGAAATAAATGGAATTTCAGCATTATTGCGTTTGACTATTGAGGGGGCTGTAAATAGGATCGAGAAAGAACTAAAAAGGAAGGTACCTCATGAATTATTGTTTTCAATTATTAATCGTAATGATTGTGACGTTGCTCGCATTGGGCTGCAGTAAAGATAAAGATGACGGCGGCGACACTGGAGATAACGCGAACTCGGATTCTGATACAACCGGGTTGTCAGATGGCGACGCGGATGGCGACGTGGACGGCGACGTGGACGGCGATGCGGACGGTGATGCCGATTCGGAATCGAGCGTTATCGGCGATGATACTGCCTGCGGACAGACATCGGTTGATTTTTCTTCGGCAGCGCCGGCCGCGATGCTCGTTATTGATCGATCGGGCAGTATGAGTCAAGACTTCGAAGGGTCAAGTCGATGGGAGGTGGCCCGCCGCGCGCTGATTGATCCGCAGACCGGATTTGTGGCACAGTTGGATTCTGAAATTCGCTTCGGTCTGGCGATGTACGCCGGCGCTCAGAACGGCGGCGCGTGTCCGTACCTGGACGGTGTGGATCCGGCACTGAATAATTATCCGGAGATTGCAAGAGTGTATATGGCATCCGAACCATTGTCGAATACGCCGACGGCGGAAGCGGTTCGCGCGGTCACCGATATTTTGGTGGCCGATCCGACACCGGGGAACAAGGTGATCATTCTCGTCACCGACGGGTTACCGGACACATGCGCCAATCCGAACGGCCATGATGCGGCATCTCAGAACTCCGCAGTGGTGGCGGTGAACAATGCGTTCGTCGCCGGAATCGATACCTACGTGATAAGTGTTGGAGAACAGGAAGAGTCTCAGCACTTTCAGGATTTAGCGGATGCGGGCCTGGGTGTCGCGCCCGGTGAAGGGCAATATTACGCCGCGGAGAGCCAGGGACAGCTCGTGGATGCATTGGCGCAGATCATGAGTGATATTCGCAGCTGCAGTTTCAACCTGCGCGGCACGATTGTCGGTTCTTTGGTGCAGTACTGCAGGGTTGCAATTAATGGGCAGCTTGTTTCCATTATTCACCCTGAGGTTTTTGAAGATACCGATACGAATCCGGATACCGACACCGACACCTACGAGTCGTTTCTTCCGTCTTTCATCGACACCGATTTGCCGTTGTTGGATGGCGGATTCTGGCGACCGCTCAGTCCCAGTCAGATGGAACTTACAGGAACAGCCTGTCAGGCCATTCAGGAAGGCGACGTTTTGGTTCAGATGGAATGCCCATGTGAGGCGTTTGTTCCCACGGATATTATGGCCGAATAAATTTCTAATGGAATATCATCGAGGGCGTTGGCTGGTAAGCGCGGTTATTTCTTCCGGAACGGACGCCAGATGAACAGACTGGGTGGGGAACGCGAAGTTGAGACCCAGTGACTCCACTTTGTCCATAATTGTTAGAAGGAACTCCTCTTTGGTCTGAAGAAATTCTCCCCAGTTGGTGGTTTCTGTAAAGCAGTAAATAAATACATCCAGACTGCTGGGGCCGAAGTTGTCGAAGTTCACAAGGTAGAAGTCATTTTTGATTTTTGGGTTGTCTGCGATGAGGCGGCGAATCTCCTTCACCAGCTCGCCCATTTTTGCCGATGATGTGGAATAGGTGACGCCAATTGTCATTTTGATTCTGCGCTTTTTCATTTGCGACCAGTTGTTCACCGGATTGGTTGTGAATGTGGAGTTGGGAATGGTAATCAGACTGTTGGCGAACGTACGAATACGTGTGGTGCGAAGTCCGATTTCCTCGACGGTACCTTCCACATTCGCTGTTTCAATCCAGTCGCCCACCTGAAACGGCTTGTCTAAGAAGATCACCACCGAACCGAAGAGGTTGGCCACCGTATCTTTTGCGGCCATTGCCATGGCCAACCCGCCGATTCCGAGCCCCGCGAGCAGACTACCCACTGAATAGCCGAGATTTTGCAGAATGAGTACCACTCCGATGACATAGAGAAACGCCTTGAGGCTTTTTCGAACGATGGGAACCAGCTGATCATCCAGTCTGCTTTCCGTCTGCTCGGCCTTTTTCCCCCACCAGTCCGCGATGCCGTCCACCAGACGTGTGCAGAACCATACAATCAGAATGAGTGCGGTCGACGATATTATGGCCGTGACAAATTTGTTGATGTTGACGGGTTCACTGGGGAGCGGCAGCACCAGAAGCGCGACAAAAATACCGCCGAGAGAAACGGCCCATTCCACCGGTTTCGAGAGTGCGGAGATGAAGATGTCGTCAAATTCGACGGTCGTTTTCTCGGTGAGCTTGAGCAATCTGGCGAAGATGATACTGGACAGTTTTTTACCGATGAACCCGGCGAGGATTGCGCCCAATGCGGCGAAATATATCCACACGGCGATGCCCAGGAGCTTCATCTGAAAAAAAATTAAAATTGATTCCATAATTCATCCTTCTTGTTTAAAGAGGTATATTATCGTCTACTATATGGAAACAGCGCCCTGGTCAAGAACACGTGGAGGAAGGCGGGAACGTGGCTTTTCGAAAATCGGTATCGAATTCATTTGAAATGTTTGTAACGCATATGCGGAGTGCGAAGCGATACCTTGCGGCATGGTGCATCTTTATACTGACGGGATTGTTTCTGGTTGCCGCACCGGCGCAAACCGACGACACGGATTCGTCGATTGACAACACCATATCGGCGGGTATCGATATTGCGCAACATTCCGATGAATCAGAGGATACCGCATTGCAGGAGAGTTCGTCTCCCGTGGATGTGATTGCGCAGACCGCGGCAAAGGCCTCACACGAAATGACGCTGCCCATACAGATGTCTCTGACAACCAGCGGTGGGGTTTCGCTTGGAGCGTATCAGGCGGGCTATCTGTATTACCTGGTGGAAGTAACGAAGTTGAACCCGGATCTGTTTGACCCACGAATCGTGACGGGCTCGTCAGCGGGCACCATTAATTCTCTCATTTCTGTCATATCAATGGGAAATGAATTGGTTAGCTCTCCAAGCGAGAGTCTGTTTTATCAGCTGTGGACGGATATGAGTATTCAGGAGTTGCTTGATGTGGAAGACGCGCCTCCGCTGGCATTGTCGTCGCGGAAAGCATTCGAGAAACTCGCGAAGAAGATGGAGGCCGAATGGAATGAGGGGTTGTCAGAGGATCTCGAGGTGGTGGTGGGGGCGACAGCGACTCGAGTGAAAAGTCGCAAGGTCGACGTGAGCGGTGATTTCACCGTACCCAGGCAGGAGGAGAAATTTGTTTTTCGAATTCAGGGGCGCGGAAAGGGAAAGCTGCCTCGGGTGATGAATTATGTCGACAAGGCTCACGGTACGTCGCAGCCGCTGCTTCCATTCATGGATCCGTTTAAAGAGACCAGCACTGTTAATAATTTTGATATTCTGAAGAAGTTGATGTTTGCATCGTCGGCGTTCCCTTTGGCATTTCCCGCGCAGGAGATGTCGTTTTGTATGACGTTGCCGGAGTTGGATAGAAGTCTTGATGTGGCGACCTTTCGCGAATGTGTGAAGCCGCAGTACACAGAATTGTTTGTGGATGGCTCCATGTTTGACAGAAATCCGCTTGGGTTGGCATACCGCATCGGTATCGCCGGGTTTGAGCAGGTAGATGGACAATCGATTTGGCGGGATGATCCGGACAGCGAAAAAGGGGAACTGCCTGAAAATTTTTATTTTTTGTACCTGGATGCGTTAAATGTGTCTTATCCTGCGTACAAGCCGGAAGCGGTATATCATCGAATTGAAGCGCTGTTTCCGACTTTTGGTTCCTACTCTCAGGGATTTGTTCGCTCAGCGCAGGCGAAAGAAATCTACACGCTGCTTGATCACCACCCCGAAGTTCGCAGTCACATTCATTTGACGCAACGAAATTTTCCGACCGCCAGCGGGTTACTTGCCAATTTCTTTGGGTTTTTTGAAGAGAAGTTTCGAATTTTTGATTTTTATCTGGGAATGTACGATGCGCATAAATACATAAAACGAGAAGTTAGTAGACAGTTATATCGACAAACCGGCAAGCGCGTATACATCCGCTACCCTGAGAACACTGAATCGGCCCGAAAAAAGGAGAGCTGGAATCCGTACTACTGTATGCGTTCCAAATTTGATGGAATTAAGCGACTGTCCCCCATGTGTATCGGGGAACACCTCGAGGATTTTCGGATATTGCTGCAGGTTTCGTTGAATCGGTTATATGATCTCTGCAGCGACCTGCCTCTCGATGAGACCATCGACCATCAGCATTGCATACGCGGAATGAAGGGTGAATTCCCTCCTGAAGTACAGCCGATGGTGCACGGTAATTTTGTAGAAAGCTGGCATCGTCAGGGAGACGAATCGCGTTTTCAATATACGATTCGTTTGTTGGAACAATACAACTTCTGGTTTGAAGATTTGGGATTGGAGCGGGATGAGGCGTGGCTGGCCATGTCGCGTATTCGCGAAATTCTCGCCGGGGCGCTGGATGACTATGCCGAGAAGTTGCCGCAGGCGGAGAGCATTGCGATTCGGGTGTTGGGCAAACCGGGGTTGAATTTTTTCAAGTATCAACCTCCGCAGGTTATTATTTATGTGGGCGCGGGCAAGGGTGCGGAGTTCGGCTTGAGCGCTGCCGGAAAATACGCTCCGGCAAGGTGGGTTCGGTTCAATTTCGGACTTCAGTTCAAGGGGCTGTACGAGTTGATGGGGCCGGAGCCGAATGTTTTTGCCATGACGCCGCTTATCGGCATGGAGTTAGAAAAAACGACCTGGTCTTCGGCGGTGATGCAGGGGCGACTGGGCGTTCGGTTGGGGTATCAGTTGTCAACCGGGGACTCGTTCACCCGGGGTGTTTGTGACTTGGAACAGTTTTCGATTGATAGCCGTGGGTGTTCCGCACCGGTGGGTCAGCTGTTTTTGGCGCTCACATTTTACGAGCGGGTTCGCGTGCAGGGGGGAGTGGAGTGGTTCCCGTATTTCCTGCCGCCGATGAGCGAAAACGATCAGAATGTATTCAACGGATTTCTTGAAATCGGGTGGCAGTGGATTTCGCCGTTCTGAGGATTGTTTTGGGGCGGATGCCGCATCATGATGTCATAAAATTTGCCCAGTGTGCCCAAATGTAGTATAGTGTGGGAAACTGCTATCTATACGGAGGCACGTCATGAAAGAAGAACGAAGAACAAAAAGAAGTCACAATGTGCATGAGGCGTTGGAGCTTCAGCTCGAAGCAATCGCAACCAGAGCCAGCTTTAATTCTGTGATTTTAGCTGAGCATCAGGGTATTCCGGTGGCCGGCGCAGGGAAAGTGTTCGAAGATGAAGAGATTGCAGCACTGGCACCCAGGTTGGTTCCGGGAAAGAAATTGTGGCAGGGAAAAGTATCCATCGATAATGGTCCCGAAAAGCAGGTGACCATTGCGCCCATTAAAACGGACGTCGGAGATCTGTTTATCTGCGGAGTTGGGGGACAGTCGTCGAAAGTGCTGGCGGAGCTGCTGGTTGGGTCTAAAGGGGTGAATCGAATTCTTGCGTAGCCTACCGAACTGCTGAAAAATGAGCCGAATCATCTTATCGCGACCGCTATATGGGTGGCGCGGAAAACGTTTCTTTGAATGATAAGCATAGAGTGGAGGCAATGATACATGGGCACGCCAAATGAGAAGCGATACGAGAACTGTACATATCATCGCATCGGCCGCAGCGGATTAAAAGTGGCGCCGCTGTCTTTGGGGCTGTGGCATAATTTTGGCGGCGATGCGTCTTACGACAATTGCCGGGAAATGGTGCTGGGCGCATTTGACCTGGGAATCACCCATTTCGATTTGGCAAACAACTACGGTCCGCCCCCCGGCAGCGCTGAAAAGATGTTCGGCCGAATTCTGAAATCTGAGTTGGCTGCACACCGGAATGAATTACTCATTGCCACCAAGGCGGGCTATGACATGTGGCCGGGGCCGTACGGGGATTTCGGTTCGCGTAAATATCTGCTTTCCAGTCTGGATGACAGTTTGCGGCGAATGGGTGTCGACTATGTTGACATTTTTTATCATCACCGCCCGGATCCGGATACGCCGTTGGCGGAAACCATGGGCGCACTCGATTCTGCTGTTCGCAGTGGAAAAGCATTATATGTGGGGCTGTCCAACTACAATGCGGCGCAACTGAAGCAGGCGTATGCGGTGCTGGCCGAGTTGAAAACGCCTTTTGTGGTCAATCAAGTTCGGTACAACATGTTTGACCGCGCAGTTGAAAAAGAATTGGTTGCAACAGCAGATGAACTCGGCATCGGGCTGACGGTTTTCTCACCGCTGGCACAGGGGATGCTCACCGAGCGATATTTACAGGGCGTACCTGCGGACTCTCGCGCCGGTGGCGCCAGCGTGTTTCTGAACAACAGCGACATCACCGCGGACCGAATCGACAAAGTGCGCGCTCTTGGAAAAATCGCCGCATCGCGCGGTCAAACAATTGCGCAGCTGGCGCTTGCATTTGTGCTGCGTCATGCATCGGTTTCGTCGGTAATTGTGGGTGCGAGTCGATTACAGCAGATTGTCGATTGTTTCGGCGTGACGAAAAAAATGTCACTTTCCGCTGAAGAACTTATCCAAATAGAAACCATTTTGTCTTAAGGGCAGGGGCGGTCGTTCGGCACAGGAACGAGACGCCTGCGGAGAAATGATAAAGGACTAATACGGATCTTCTCCGATGTAGTTGCCCCCCGGGCCGTATTCGCAAACCGTAAGGAGTCCGGTCCAGCTGTCGAAGGGCACATTGTCTTTCCAGCCGCAACCGACAGCGATGGTGTCACGCCATACCACCTGGGTGTAGTGTCCGCCGCAACTTGACAACGTACAGCCGACCGCCTCACTGTCACACCACCCCTCACGCACTGCGGCATATGCGCTGGTATACCCGATGGCCAGGTTTTCGCCGTGATAGCCGTCGTGCCAGGTACTCGTATAGGTGCGGAACTCCTGAGAGCTGTGCCCGTCGCTCCAATTGGTCATGCTATCGGCATACTCCTGTGCCTTCAGTGCGATGAGCGGATCCCAACGTAACAATTCCATTGGGGGAACAGCTTGCGGCTGCTCCAGATAGGTGCCGTCGTTCACCGCCTGCCGCACGGCGTTGTGTTCATCGAGAAACGACTGACACCACTCTCCGACACATCTGCCGTCCGGGCACACGCCATATTCGTTGGGGGTGCAATCTGCGTCGGTATCGCTGTCCGTGTCGGCGTCTGTATCCGCATCGGTGTCGGTGTCGGTGTCGGTGTCGGTGTCAGCATCTGCGTCGGTGTCGGTGTCGGTGTCGGTATCGGTATCGGTATCGCTGTCGCTATCACCATCGGTGTCGGTGTCGGTATCCGTATCCGTATCACTATCGCCATCGCCATCGGTATCGGCATCGCCATCGCCATCGCCATCGCCATCGCCATCGCCATCGCCATCGCCATCGCCATCGGCATCGCTGTCGCTGTCGCTATCGCCATCTGAATCTGCGTCGCCATCCGAGTCTGAATCACTGTCGCTGTCGGCATCTGTCGTACTGTCTGTCCCGTCCCCGTCTTCCGCGCAGGAGAACACAATCAGCGATGTACTTATGAAAAAAATAAACCAAAAATGTTTCATGAAACCCTCCCGGGTTGGTGGTGTGTTACATAGTGTACATAGTGTAGATGAAAATTAAACGTGTCGAAATAGAAAACCTGGAATCTGAGCAGGAAGAGAAACAGTTCTGAATAAAAATGGCTGTAATCGTTCGAACTCGGTGTTATTTATTACAGTCCAGACATGCAAATTCAACGATACCACCCATTACGCCGAAGCGTTCCGCGGTATGAATTTCCATATCGATAAGAAATCCCGTGGCGTACATGTTGTCGGTACAGCAGCCATCGCAGTCACTGTCTGCACACATATCGTAAACCACCACGTCAATTTGGTGCTCATCACCAAAGCGAACACGAAGCGTTTTGCCGTTGTAGGTTGAGAAATGGTCGGAGTGTACAGCAGCGATATTGTGGGATTCCACCCATTCGGGAGTCATCTGCTCATCCAGACCGGCAAACCACCCGGCCCACTCACAGCCGTTGTATTCAATGCATTCAGCGCTTCCTTCCTCGGGATAAGATTCATACCAGGTGAGATTGGCATACTGCCATTCCAGGTTTTCGGTATCAATCGCTTGTGATGAGTCATCGGTGGAATCGGTTTCTTCCGAAGAATCAGTGACTGAATCTGCTGAAGAATCCGTTTCTTGTTGCGATTCACTTGTGGTGTCAATTTCTTCGGGGGTTTTCCCGTTGGTGTTCTCGGATGTGCAGGCCGTTCCGGTGAATGCCGCAGCCGACACAATAAACAAAATTAAATAAGCGAGTTTCATGGTTACCTCCGTTGCAAGCGTTGACGCTCTTTCTTTCAGTATGGTGCATTGTGTTCGCCTTTGCATTGGACGGAACGCTGTTGTTATTGTAAAATCCGCTCATTTGAAATCAGGTTGCAATGAAATTAGAAAACGCCAGAGTTTTGTTTCCAACGAGTGACCGCCATCCATTCGAGTTTGGATTTTCCAATCATCTTCATGTTCGTGAGTCCATGTACGATATTCATTATGAGCTGGAGTTAGGGGTGGTGCTTAGCGGACAGATGCGGCGGGTGTGGGATACCGAAACGCGCCTGCTGCGTTCGGGCGAAATATGGCTGACCGGGGTGTGGGAGTCCCACGGATTTGAATTGGTGGAGGCGCCCTGCCGAGTTGCGGTGTTCCTGGTTCGTCCGGAGCTGATATCGACTGTTCATCTCGGAATTGAGGGGTGTCGCTGGATTACGCCGTTCATCGCGCCGGCGGTGGAGCGTCCGCAGCTTCGGGGCGAGGACAAAGCGTATTTTGTCAGTGCACTTCGTCGCCTGGAGCAGGTCATGAAACGCCGGGACAAAACAGATGAGGAACACCACAATTTGCTTGCCGCACATCTACTTCTGCTGGAGTTGCTGCGTACGCTGAACGACCAATGGACGCCTCCGGAATATGCTTCAGATGTAAATCTGTGGGGTCATATTCAGCCGGCATTGAGTGCGGTGTTCAGTTCTCGCACACCGGTACGGGAGCACGATGCCGCGGTGATGTGCCGCATGAGCGACAGCACTTTTCGCCGAAAATTCACACAGGCCACAGGAGTATCTTTTGGTAGATTTGCGCTGCATCATCGGTTGAAATCGGCGGCGCTGGAGTTACCCGGCGAACGTACCATCGAGCAAATCGCCGAACGCTGGGGGTTTGTCGACATGAGTCATTTTTACAGAGCGTTCAAGCACGTATTCAAGCGAACCCCGGCTGAATACCGCAAAGAACATCGCCGGGGGTGAACACACAGAATGTCATCCATTGTTTATTTTCTGTTACTCCGTGAGAACGATTGGGTAGTATTGTTCCAGGTCTTCGCCGGCCAGGCACGGGAACTGTTCTCCACTTAAGATGTCATAGAGGCATGCTTCCATCTCCGTCGCAGCGTATGCATCCGGGTTCAGTGTGATTTTTTCTACGAACCCGTCGCTGCCGATCAGTATTTTGTAGGGCTCATCATAACCCTCCTGCCACACGCATTCCCGTCCGGTGTCACTTAGGCGTGAATTGTTTTCGGTAGTTTCGGTCTGGGTGCATCCGTTTTCAAGTATTTCAGTATCTTCTCCCGTATCGGTCTTTTTGCCACTGTCGGTGTCTTCGCCGACGACGGGGTTTGTGCTTTGCATCGCAGCGGATGAATCGGATTCGTCATCGTCGGGGTCGTTGTTCCTCTCGACCGTCTGATCCGAGATATCTTCCACGCGGTTACAACCGACACCGGTAGACAGTGCGAATGTCAATGCCAGGGCAGCCGAAAAGTTTCGATAATAATGCGCAGCAGACGTTTGGTTTCCCGCTTCGGTTGTCAGGCGGTTTTCCAGTTTGCCCAATTGAACGGTTGTTTCAGTGCATACGCGCATCCACCGTGCGATGGCCAGCTCCCCGTCGGTGTCGTTCTCAGCCGCTGACAGCAGATTCCGCAGCAGGAATACTCTGTCGCGGTTCACCTGATGCGCGAATGCCAGCAGATCTTCCCGTACAAGTGCGGCGCTGCCGGGGCGACCGCCGAAGCGTTCCAGTATTGCCGTTGACAACAACAGGTCGCACATAATTGCCACCGGTTCGTTTCGGCCCACGCGAGAAGCGGCTTTCACCTGCAGGGCGGCGAATCGCTGCATGACCGGATCGTCAAAATTGAACGTGGAATAGATTTCGCCGCCTTCAAGGCGATGCGCACGTTGAAGATTATCGTACGCAACCGTACCGGCATACGGGCGCAGCTTTGCAGCGTCAAAGATTACTCCCCTGACTCCGTCTAAAAAATTCAGTTCCTCTCGCACGGTGTCGGGTGTACTTTGCGGATTGAGCAGCAGGCTGTTGAAAACGGTTGCCACCCCCGCGTGGGAAAGCGCATCCAGCCCGCGAATGCCCTGGCGGAAATCGCCTCTTCGACCCAATCGGTTCAACCCGGATTCACTTCCGGATTCCACTCCGGCCAATGTTCGCATCAGTCCAAGTTTTTGTAACGCGTCTACCACGTCGCGGTCCAATCGGTCCGCACGGGTCATCATGCCAAAACCCACCGGCCCGACCTTCCGCACGTCGAGCATTTTTCGCAGCGTTTGTGCCCAGTCTACGGCATCGGCTTTTTTTTCCGGCACCGGGTGGGAGTCTGATAACTGAAAAAAACGCGCCCCTTGGTGGTGATACAGCGCAGCAATTTCATCTGCAAACTCGTTCAGCGGCCGGCGAAGAAGGTTTCCGTATCGGGCGTGCAGCGTGCTTCGGGGAACATCGCGCACCCCTGATTCTCTGAATGCGCGCTCTGCCATCGCGGCGTGGGTGCAATAGTCACAACGGTGGTTGCATCCCTTGCTGGAGGCCACCTCGGCGATGGGCACGCCGAATACCGTCGGCAACGTTCCGCGTACGGGCGTCCAAACGGGATTACTGGAATGTATCCTGGGTGCGTTGCGCGTGTTGCGGGTGGCCATTCCGGCCACATATTTCAGCGGTTCGTGTTTGATCACCGAATCCAGCAGCGCTTTGATTTCGGTTTGCGCGTCAAAACGCAACAACCCGTCCAGCGCCGGTACTCGTTCCAGCAGCCATTCGGTCTGGAGCGACGCGACCGACCCTGCACAGAAGATATAACCGGTATATCCCCATTTGCGAGCCAGTGTGGCGAGTGTTATATCAAATAGCGCGGCTGTCGGGTGGTTGAGGTTGAACCCCAATGCCGCGGGATTTCGCTTCAGCACCTTGCGCAATACGCGCGCACCGTCCAGTTTTCGGGACGCTGTAGCTACGCGAACCGAGTAGCCGGCATTGTCTGCGGCCCTTGCCAGCAAACGCAACGGAAGGTTTTCGCTTCCGGCGGGTTCGAATCCTAAAAATGCAACATCTAATGCCATGATGGTTTCCCCTTTTCATTGGAATGCATTGGGAACAACTCCGCCGGCACAGAAACTGAGAACCCTCGATGGCATGACTCTTGAGAATGTGTGCTGCGCTTCGTGTCTCATGCGTGCTTAGGGGGGGATGATCAGGAACGCAACATTGAAGAAATTGTTGAAATAGATGTATGTTGTGCGCGAAATTCAGTGAAAAACGCTTGTTAAGTGCGCGAAATTCAGTAAATATTATACTATGATTGAAAGGATGATTACATTAAAAATCACAAAACACCCCAAGAGCATTCTGCTGCTTGGGCCACGGCAAGTGGGAAAGAGCACATTGTGTCGACAGCTGAATCCAGTACTTTCCATTAATCTTGCCGACGAAGAAACCTATCGGCAGCATCTGAACGATGTTGGGTTGTTGAAGCGGTTGGTTCATGGTCTTGGCGATGACGCGCCGAAGTTAATTTTAATTGATGAAGTCCAACGTATTCCTTCTATTTTAAATACTGTCCAGGCACTTATCGACGGTCATCCTGCGCGGCGCTTTTTACTTACCGGTTCTTCTGCCAGAAAGTTGAAAAGAGGAAAGGCAAACCTGCTTCCGGGGCGCGTTTTGCACGAGCAATTGCCACCGCTGTTATATTGGGAACTGAAAGATCAATTTGATTTATCAAAAGCACTGACGCGCGGCTGTTTGCCGGAGGTGTATTTGGAATCCTGGG
>JAFGXQ010000194.1 GCA_016936575.1 Deltaproteobacteria bacterium | reverse complement strand
CCAAAATTGTCCAAGGAGAAATGAAATGATGGCCAAACAAAAATTATTTGGGTTTATCTTTTTAATTGCGGGCCTGGTCGCAGGATGTAGCCAATCGAAAAGCCAAGAAAATCCGCGGTCATTCAACGATACAGGCACAGATACGGATAAAGGGGCAGAGACAGATTCGCAGTCTGATTCAGTTTCGCAATTTGATTCAGATTCGCAGTCTGATTCAGATTCGCAGTCTGATTTTGCTTCCCATTTGGATTCAGATTCAAACACAGAAACCGATATAGACAAAGATACCGATTCGCATGTTACCCTCTTATTTGAAGAGGTTCCTGGGGAATTGTCACCAATTTGCGCAAAGTCGTACTGGCTTGATGAAACGGACACCGATGTCGAATTAATAGTGGATGCCACATGGTCGGTGTCAACGACATCGAATCCATCGGTAACGTTAGAATGGATGTTTCATAATGAAGGTCCCGATGCACGGTCGGCGTTATTGGTAGTAAATGATGTCGTTGTGGCAACCATTATGTTTCCGGTAACGGAAGAATCCGCAACCTGGACCACTGTACACGAAGATTCGGTCCACCTGGATTCGGGACAAAATTCTATTACATTGGAATCCACCAACGGAGAAACTATCGGCACGATACATTCGCTCAAAGTGGTCGGGCCTGATATTTCAAAGGGCAATTGCAGTCCATCATCAGTCGGATATATCTGCGAAAAGGAAGAAATCGACCTATCTGCAGACACCGAATGTTTTCCGGGGTGCGTAGAGCTTTACCACGAATCTGATGTAACCGCTGTAAGCAGTTACCCCTGCATTTCAGGCTCGCTGATAATTCGAGCTGCAGAACTGCCAAACATAAACCTTCCCAACCTCGAAACAATTCATGGAAATTTTGTCGTGCATGGCATACCCGCGGCAATGAATTTATCATTGGAAAATCTAACCACCGTGGAGGGAGATTTTATTATTTCTCATACGAATGGTTTAACGACCCTTACCGGTTTGCCTTCACTTTCTAACATAGGGGGGGGAATTAACATTTTCGAAAATGATACCCTGGCAGATGTGAATTTTTTAGCGGGAATTCCCCCGGTTTTAGGTGATTTGTACTTACAAAATAATCCTCAACTTTCAGATATTTGCGGAATTTCACACGTGACAGCCAGTAATGGAGATCTCTTCTTCTATAATTTGCCGATGATACACTCCCTGGCATGTCTGAATCATTTGGAATCTGTCAACGGCATGTTGACTATTTCCATGTGCAACAATCTGGTCAATTTAGCGGGGCTTGAAAACCTGGCATTCATTCATGGGGGCCTTCGCATCTCTGAAAACGCGACTTTAAGCAGCTTAAATGGACTCGAAAATTTAACAGAAGTTGGATACTATGACAAAGTCATGGGCGATTGTTTTATCCAAAGCAATCCCTCCCTGCCCTATTGTGAACTATGCATGCTGCAGGCAAACCTAACGGATTCAGGAAACATTTCTTTTACGAGTGGAAATTTGTCTGACACGTGTTCTGAAAACACCGCTGACTCCAGCTTGAGCAGCATTACCTGTCCATAATTTCACCCCTTAAGAATGCGGAATGGTTGAGCGAAGACTGTATGTGCTTTTTCGATATGAATCCCAGAATTCGGTGTTCACGTCAGTTTCATTTATTACTTCATTATCGACTGATGTTTTAAATTTTGCGGAAATTGCAACATTGGGAACAAAATATAAGCCAAGTCGAAAGAAGCCAAATTGAAACAAAAATCCGATTGGAAGTTCAAAATGCACAGCTTTGTACCATGTCTCGATTTTTGAAAAAGATTCGTAGGTTTCATAGCGAGCACCTTTTCCGACTAGCCCCAAACCGAGTGTAAACCCAACATAACGACACAAATAGAGAGAATAATTAAAGTCGCCATATCCCACAAGCCGCGTTCTGGCGAGCTCATTGAACTGCTTCACATCCCGGGGGATATCTACACCATTACCAAATCATCGTCGGAGAGTTCCGCCAGGTCGGCTTCGTCGAGGTCGTCAACGGATTCGATGTTCATCATTCCCTTGGAGAGGCGATCCGCTTCGAGTTTGTGTTCAGTGTCGGCCAGGCGCTGATTGGCCATTTTGGCAAAATGTTGCAGCAGCTCAGGGACCGCCTCCAGCAGTGCGGCAAACAGCTCACGGGCCAAAAACAGCAGCGTGGTCTTGCCCATGGTTCGCACCGTCGCGGTGGCCGGTTCTTCGTGAATCAACGAGATCTCCCCTGCGATATCACCGGGCCCCAACTTGGCTACCTGTATGTATTCCTCACCGTTCCAGGTGAGCACTTCAGCGCCCCCTTGCAGAATCAGATACAGCCCGTTGCCTGGTTTGCCCTGTTCGATAAAAATCGTTTTGTCGGGAACTTCATGCCCCACAAAACGGGCCAGCAGTTCTTTTTTGTTCGATTCGTCGAACGGCGAAAACATCGGATTGGTGGCCAGCAGATTCGAAATCAACCGCTCCCGGGTGAACCGACTCATGGCCCCGGCGATAACCGGAATCTCCGCCGAAATCATCTGCACCTGCGCCCGAGTCAATTCAAACAAATCCACCGCACCGTCACAAATCACCGAAGCGCCGCGCGGGTCAGAACTGATCAACGCCATCTCTCCGAAAATCGACCCGGCCCCAAGACGCGCCAGATGAATCAGTTTATCCTCACCGTCCTGCTTCACATTTTTGACGATCTTCACCTCACCGCGCGCCACAAAATACAGGGCATCACCCACCGTTCCCTCCTGCACTACCACATCGCCGTGTTTGTGGCGTTTCAGCTTCATCAGGGCCATCAGTTTTGCGAACGGATTCTGTTCCAATGTGGAAAAAATCGCGATGGGCGGAAGCACCGGCGGATACTTTTCGATGTTGCCCGAAAACGCGGCCATCTGTGCCAGACCGCGTTTTACCTCATCATCCGGCATAGAATAGTCTAAATCGATGTCGTCTCGCACTTCGGCATCGTAATCCGGCGGCGCCGGTCGAACGCCCCGCCCGAGAACCGGCGATGTCTTGCAATAGGTGTTTGCCAACGCGTCCATCAGCGGCTCCACATTGACGTTCTCTAAATCGAGAATTTTCACCGCCACCAGCGCGGTCAGGGGCGCCCCCGCGCGAATATTGAACGACGCAATCGTCTGATAAATAGCAGCGGCCAAGTGCTTCTCACCTATCGCGCTGAAAATATCGGCAATTTCAAACCGCAGGGTGAAATCCAACGGCATCGCTTCAAGCAGCAACCGATAAATTTTTAACGCACCGATAATGTTTTTAGCTCTCAACCTGTCTTCTGCTTCGTTCTTCAGGTCCTGCAATGTTTTTGGCATAGAATTCTCCAACCGCTGAAAGTGAATACCCGATAGGTATAATACAATTCCATACAATTGAAAATCTTTCTGATGACAGACTTCTGAATGAAATTCGAGCGGAGAATAAACCGGGTCAGTAGCCCGCACAATCCGTATCGGCTTCGATGCGAATATTATCGACAGTCAACCCGGCCTGAAATTCCAGATCACATACCCCCATCGCCTGAATCGAAACCAGCAGCATATCGATTTGCGGATAGGGCATCAGGCTCAGGCACGACCGTGCGGTGGTCACTTCCGCTGCCGACGCCGGATACAGATACTCCAGCGTATGCGCGTTCACACCCACGAGCAGGGAAAAACTGCCCGACGCCGCATCGGGTTCTGTCTTTGTCGCGGTATAATCCAACACCAGCGCCGCCCCGCCCGGAAACTCGCCGGATGTGGGCACCCGAAATTCAGCCATTGCAGCCACCCCGTGGCACGCCTGAGTCACGCTTGCCCGCAGTTCACCATCGACAATGTCAATTTGCGCTTTGTCACTCTGTTCGCCGTTGAAAGCCGCATACAAAGACCAGCCACCGCAATCATCGAACTCGGGGTTCTCCAGCGCACCGCGGAAAACACATTCATCATTCTCAGTGGTGTAGTTGGGGTGACACAGACATTGATTTTCAGTTTCTGTCGGTGTGCATATCTCCTGATTGGTGCATGCGCCGTCGCAATCGTATTCACAGGTATGACATCCCTCTATACAATTTGCCCAAAACCAACGTGAATCCGTCATTCCCTCCGGACACTCATTCGAAACAATGTCTATTAAAAACTCATCGTGCGACATCCCTGACAGCGAAAAATCCGCGCTGCTCACCTCCGCTATGCTGCAACCCGCCGGAGACTGATACGATCCGATTATCCACTCCTCAATATGGTCCTCCCCATCATGTTCTTCCCCAACACCGGTGTCCGAATCGCCGTTTTCAGATTCATCCCCCGCCAGAGAGTCTGAATCCGAATCGCCATTTACTGAAGTGGCGCCGCCATCATCCGTCCCGCTGCACGCCCCCATCGGAATCAGCAGAAGGAACATCAATATCTCAGTGATATATTTTTTCATCGCGCACTCCATTTCGCCATAAGATATTATCGTCTAAAAAATAAAAAAAGTGCAAGTTCCATCTGTACGAAAGCCACTGTAGCGTTTTTAAAAAAAGTAAGCACCTCCTGCAGACCACTGAACAAATTTTCGGAAAAATACTGGACATCTGAATCCATACCCACTACATATTGTACCAAATTAACAATGAGGCACTACATATTGTGCCACTGTTATCGGTTGTCTTTTGAATATTCAAAAGACCGAAGAGGGAATCCGGTGGAATTCCGGAGCTGCCCCGCAGCGGTAATTGGGAACGAACCTCGCATTTTTGCACTGGGCGCATCGCCTGGGAAGCAGCGAGCAGTAGGCACCTGCCCATGAGTCCGAAGACCTGCCGATAGCACCGCCGCAATGACGCGGCAATTACCGACCAGACCTTCGAGGGAAAGGCAGGCGGATGTGCTGATGATTACCTCAGCCCCTGTTGCGCACTCTCTGGTCTGGCTCCCAAGCAAAGGAGCCGAACATGACAACCCACAATGCTGAATTCAATCAATGCTCAAACACTCCGAACAACGTGGTGCCGCTGTTTCGACAGGTGACCAAACGCAGCGGCGAATTGCACCCGTTTGATGCTGCAAAAATCCAGGCAGCCATTCAGAAGGCTGGCGAAGCCACGGGGGAGTTCAATGGGGACGATGCCGCAAAGCTGGCGATGAAGACGCTGGTCACGTTGTACACCCTGGGCGAAACGGCCCCAAGCGTGGAACAGATACAGGATGTGGTCGAAGAAGTGCTGCTGCAGTCGCCATACAAAAAAACCGCGAAAGCATACATTCTGTATCGGGAACAGCACCAGCGAATTCGCGCGCTGACCCAGACCGCCGGTATTACACTGGTAGACAACTACCTGGAGCAGCTGGACTGGCAAGTCAAGGAAAACAGCAACATGGCCTACTCCCTGCAAGGTCTGAACAACTACATCTCCAGTGAAGTATCGAAGGTGTACTGGCTGAATAAAATTTATCCCGACGAAATCCGACACGCGCATCTCGGCGGCGACATTCATATTCACGACTTGAATCTGTTGTCGGTCTACTGCGTGGGGTGGGATTTGCAGGATCTGCTGACAAACGGCTTCGGCGGTGTTCCGGGAAAGGCGGAGAGCGCACCACCCAATCATTTTCGAAGCGCACTGGGGCAAATCGGAAACTTCTTCTACACACTCCAGGGCGAAGCCGCTGGTGCGCAGGCGCTCTCCAGTTTTGACACACTGCTCGCACCATTTGTGAGAAAAGACAGCCTGAACTACGCTGAAGTGAAAACCGCGGTCAAAGGATTTGTGTTCAACCTGAACGTTCCCACCCGGGTGGGTTTCCAAACCCCGTTCACCAATCTTACCCTCGACTTGAAGCCCCATCCGAGCCTGCGCGATCAATGCGTCATTGTGGGAGGAAACATTCAACCCGAAACCTACGGCGAATTTCAGCACGAGATGAACCTCATCAATCGTGCACTGTTTGAAGTGCTTTCCGAAGGCGATGCCAAGGGACGCGTATTCACCTTTCCGATTCCCACTGTAAATATCGATTCAGATTTCGATTTTGACGACGAGGCACTTGTGCCCCTGTGGGAAGCAACCGCCAGATACGGCATTCCGTATTTTGCGAACTTCGTTAACTCAGAGCTGAACCCCGATGACGCCCGTTCCATGTGCTGCAGACTGCGCCTCGATACACGAGAATTACAGCGTCGCGGGGGCGGTTTATTCGGCGCCAACCCACTGACCGGTTCCATTGGTGTCGTCACGTTGAACCTGCCGCGAATCGGAAAAGAAGCGAGCCATCGTGCAGCCTTTTTTCAACTGCTTAAACAACGCATACGCCTGGCGGCATCCAGCCTGGAAATTAAACGCAAAGTGCTGGAGCGATTCACAGAACAACAGCTGTATCCGTACACGTCGCACTATCTGCGCGCGGTAAAATCCCAGCATAATCAGTACTGGGCCAACCATTTTTCGACCATCGGTATTGTGGGCATGCACGAAGCCTGCCGCCATCTGCTCGGCAGCGGCATCGACTCTGAAGCCGGAAAAGCACTGGCGCTCGATACCCTTCACTTCATTCGTAACGAACTCGCTGACATTCAAAAGAGCACCGGCAATTTCTACAATCTGGAGGCCACACCCGCGGAAGGCGCGGCGTTTCGTCTGGCCAAACTCGATAATTATAAAACCGCGGACGATTGTGTTCAGGTGTACACCAACTCCACCCAACTACCGGTACAACACACTGACGATCTTTTTGACGTCATCGACCATCAGGACCCTCTGCAGTCACTATATACCGGGGGCACCGTGCTGCATATCTTTTCGGGAGAAGAAAACACCCATCCGGCAAGCATCAAATCCTTTGTGAAAAAAATCTGTTCCGCATGCACCATGCCGTACTTCACATTCACGCCCACTTTCAGCATCTGTCAACGCCACGGCTATCACGCGGGACGGCATGATCATTGCCCCGATTGCGGCAGCGCCTGCGAAGTGTATTCCAGGGTTGTGGGGTACCTTCGCCCGGTTAGTCAATGGAATGACGGAAAGGCAGCAGAATTTAACCGCCGCGCGTCTTTCGATATTTGCAACACGTATGAGTGAGGAAAATCAACCATGAAGTGGGGCGGATTCACACCAATGACCTTGAGCGATTTTCCCGGAAAAATCGCCGCGATTGCCTTTACCCGCGGATGCAATTTCAATTGCGTCTATTGTCACAATCGAACGCTGCTCCACGACAGCGGTCATGCTTCATCGGGTTGCCACTGGACATCTGAAAAAATTCTTGCACACCTTGAACGGCGAAAAAAACAGTTGGAGGGATTGGTGGTCAGCGGCGGAGAACCCACCATTCAACCCGGCCTGTTCCACTTTCTGCAACAGGCCAAAGCGCTCGGCTACCTGATTAAGCTGGATACCAACGGCAGCAACCCTCACGTGCTGCAAAAACTGATTGAGCACCATTTATTGGATTATGTCGCCATGGATATCAAGGCACCGTATCACAAGTACAACATAGTGGCGAACACAACCGTACCGTCGCAGTGCATTCAGCAGTCCGTTCGGTTACTGAACAGCGACGCGGTGCCCGCTGAATTTCGGGTGACCGCCATCTCTCCGCTGCATGCGAAAACAGATTTCGAGCAGATATGTCGCCTTGTAAATCCCTGCATCCCCTTGTATCTGCAATCGTATCAACCCGTCGCAACCCAGGAGGCGTGTGGGTTGAAACCGTTTTCCGGGTTGGCCGACATCGCCTTCAATTTGCAGAAGCAGTACGAGAATATTTTTGTGCGGTGACGAAAATGTTATTGCAGTGGGGGGGTACAACGCACGCGCGGGCTTTTCAAACTGGTTGATTTCGAGTACAAATTGCTCGTTCATCAACATCGTTCCGGGAATCCGGAGGAGACTTGAATGACAGATTCACGACCCACATTTGAGCAGGTATACATGAACTTCGCCGAAGCGATTGCGGAGCGTTCCAGTTGCACACGCCTTCAGGTAGGTACCGTCATTACCACCCCCGACTTTCGAAAGGTGCTGTCCATCGGCTACAACGGTAACGCAGCCGGATTGAAAAACGAATGTGATCGCGATGAACCCGGAAATTGCGGCTGCCTTCATTCTGAAGAAAATGCAGTAATTAACTGTGACTCTCCAAGGCACGTGAAAAAGGTGATATTCGTCACCCACCTGCCCTGCGTCATGTGCGCCAAACGAATTATCAACCTGGGAAATGTGGTGAAAGTCATTTTCAAAAACGACTATCGAAAACGGGATTCTATAGATATATTCAACGCGGGAAATATTCCCCTGTACCGGATGGACGGTGGTTCTTTACACCGCATAACCGAGTAGACGGAGGGTTTCATGGCAGCGCAACACAATTGTGACCAATGTGCGTTTCGAAAAAAATATGACGTTGCACCGAAATCATTCCTGGGCCGTTTATGGCGATGGCATGCCGGTTGGTGCCCCGGCTGGAAGGCGTACATCACATCGCTACCTGAGAACGAGCGCCATTCCCTGGCGCAGAAGTATCAATTTCGAAAGTATATGTAGATCATGACAGCCAATCGACTCACGCGCTGTTGGTTTATCGCCATGCTGCTGCTGTATCCACCCTCTGCATGGGCTCACGGGCCCGGTTTGTTCATCAACATTCTGGGGGGAATCAGTATTTTCGCGATTGTTCCCATTGCCGTGCTTCTTTTTCTGGGAATCAAAACCATCAATAAACCCAATCCCGCCTGGCCCATCGCCCTCCTGACCATCAGTGCCGGATTTATTTTCGTTTGCACCACCCTCGCCCTCACCCTCTCCGATTTCGGCCCCAGCGCCCTTTGGGCGGTTCTTATCTATATCTCGCTCACTCTCGGAAATATCGTGTGGATTGCTTACGTGGTTGTCAGACGACGACAAAAATAGGAAAGGCTGCAGGTGCGTTTCGAAATGCCTCTACTTGGACAGTCCTTTGGTCCACACCCGAACCTGGTTGCGACCGCCTTCTTTCGCTGCATACAGGGCGAGATCCGATCGCTCCACCAAATCTTCTTTGGCGTGGGCGTGTTTGGGGAATGTGGCGACCCCCATCGAAATCGTACAACGTAGGTCACCCTTTTCTGTTTTAAATACCTGACTTTCAAGGTCCTGCCGTATACGCTCTCCCAATTGAACCGCGCCGTCGGTATCGGTTCCACCGCAGATGATCACAAATTCCTCGCCGCCGTAGCGGGCCGGCATATCGGTGTCGCGAACCACATTCCGGCGCAAGGTTTCTCCCAGCGCTTTGAGTACCACATCTCCCACCGTATGCCCGTAGGTGTCATTCACATTTTTGAACTTGTCTACGTCACACAAAATCACAGACGTCGGTGTACCGAACCGATTGGAATGCGCCAGCTGTCGCACCAGCTCTTCCTGAAACGACCGATGATTGGGTAACCCGGTCAATCCGTCCGTCGTAGCCATCTCTTTTAATTTCTGAACCATGGCCGCGTTCTGCAGCTTCGTTCCCAGCTGGTTGATCATTACCTGCAGCGTGGTTCGTATCTCTTCGGTGTACACTCCCGCGTTTTGAGAAGCGATCATCAACGTACCCAAAATTTCATCCCCGCTTGTCAGCGGCAACACCAGCAAGGAGCACATATTCTCAAACGCAGGCTGTACTTTCTTGGTATACACAGTTTGCTGTTTAGAATCGAAATTCCCACGATAGGGAAGAAAATGCCCTGTCTTGTAAACGGACCCTGCCAGTCCGCTTCGCGTCGCCATCTCCAACCCGGTCAGCATTTCCGCATTCTTGCCGCGGGCTTCCATCACCTTCTGCTTGGCGCCATCCGCGCTGTTCAACGCCACCGCCGCCATATCGTATTGAGCAATCAACGCCGCCGCATCCAACGACGCCTGAACCACATCTGCGGTATTCAACGCCTTGCTTAACGACTCCGATGCCTTGAGCAGTCTTCCCTGTTCTGATTTCGCTTTCTGCAACTGAACAAACACACGTTCGTTCGAAACATTCTGCAGGATGCTCTCCACCGACGCCATGAAGATGTTCTTTTCTCTGTCAGTGAACTGCGCATTTTCAAGGCGATCGGCACACAACACCCCATGAATGGCCGCGCCTTCGCGAATTGGAACGCCGATAAAATCAGTTACGGCTGTCGCTTCAGAATAATATACCAACGACGGATGTCCCGGCCGCAAATCTTTCAGCACCATCGGCTGGCCACTCTGATACACCGCACCGATAATCCCTTCTTTCGCCCCGTACTCACGCTGAGAAATCACATCACTGTCAGTAACGCATTCTAACATTCGCATGGTACGTCCGCCCTCTTTTTGCCAAAATAGAATGCACGTATTCAGCCCCATGGTCTGTTTGAGCAAGTCCACATGGTGGTACATGGCGCGGCGCACTTCAGCAACGGTGCAGCGAGACAGCCGTTCTTCCTCTTCTTTTCGAGAGGCCGCGCTGGATGCCGCCGACGTTAAACGAAACGCCTTGGCGTCCGTAGCCATTTGCTGCTTTGCCTGTTCTATTTTTTTCAACGCGCTCTTGCGCATGCGCGTTACTTCGGTGCGGGTAAAAATCAGGTTAATCACCGAAAACAGCGCAACAAACACCGCATGCAACACCGCCTGGCTATATGCTCCGTGATTCGGATTGGCCGCCACCACAGCGAATTCCAATAAAATCGTAACGCCTACCAGCGTGAACCCAACCCACTGGGAGGTATACACAACCAAAAAAGCCACGAGAATCAACAGCGCCGGATAATATGGTGATGTGAATCCGCCGGCAAGCTGAATTCCCGCATGGGTCGCGAGAACCAGCATCAGCCCCAATTCAAAATTAGCGCGATTTTTCAGGGAGTCCGACTGATTCGGTACAACAAACCGGGAGTGGGCCTTGAGCCCGAACAACACCGCCCACAAAATACACATCACAATGGCGATTACCCGATGGCTGCCCACCATTTCTGCGGCAAACACACCGTTAACCAGCATGGCGGCAAACGCGCCCGAAAAAATGAATGTTCGTGAAAGCCTGAAGCCCCGTTTAATTCCGTAGATTGTATATTCCAGTGTAGACACGCAGCGAACTCCAAAAACAAAAGTACCTGCGTACCAAAGTACCGAGTTCGAAATCCCGGGTCAAAATAACGGCCTATTTTAAAGAGGGTTTTTTACCGGTATGCTAAAAGAAACTGAGGGAGACGCTGATCATTTTTTCCAGCTTTTTAATTGCTTCTTTTTCGGTGAAAACGAAAACCCGGTCTCCCGGCTGAATAATATCATTTCCACCGGGAATAATGGCCTTACCGTTGCGAATCAGCGCACCGATGATTGCACTTTTAGGCATTTTCACATCCTTGAGTGGCGTCCCCACAATCTTGGCGGTTTCCAGTGCCTCACATTCGATGATTTCCGCTTTCCCCGCCATTCCGTACGGCGTCACGCTTTTCACCCGGCCCTGACGCACGTAGTGCAAGATTGTTCCGATGGCCAACGCCTGCGGCGATACCACGGCATCCACGCCCGCATTTTCAATAATCGGAATGTATCCGGTTTTATTCGTCAGCGTAATCACCCGGTGTGCGCCCAATCGCTTCGCATTCAGTGCGGCCATCACGTTGGCTTCTTCATCTTTCAACGCGGCGATAAACACGTCGCAGTCGCGAATGTTTTCTTCCACCAGCAAATTTTCATCGGTGGGATTTCCCTGCAGTACCAAAATCTTCGACAGCGACATCGCCAGTTCGTTGGCGCGAACCGCATCGGATTCAATCAGCTTGATATTCGATTTCGATGACGCCTCCAGTGTTTTGGCCAGCATGAAACCGATTCCCGTGCCGCCGGCGATGGTAATCCGTTTGGCAGGGCGCCACGGCAGACTGAGCAACTCAGCCAGCTGCGGCAAATCCGACGGAGAAATCACCGTATACAGCACATCACCGGCCTGCACGTCGTCGTTTCCTTTGGGAACGATGCTCTCCCCGCTTCGAATCCGCGTGGTAACCAGCATCTTCAATTCAGGGGCCATGTTGCGCAACGCGGCGAAACTCTTCCCGCAGGCGGCGGCGTAGGCTGGAACGCGCACCCCCACCAGCTGCAGGCCATGTCCCAGCTCCGCAACATCTGTGGCGATGGGCACTTCTAAAATATCAGTCAGTCGCTTCGCCGTCACCATCTCGGGATTGATAGCATGGGTCACGCGAAAACCGTCATTTCCGAGAACGGTTTCATCTTTCAAAAACGCGGTTTCGCGAATGCGCGCCACCCGAATGGCATGAGGCGCCTTCATCGCCGCGATGGAACAGGCCACCATATTCACCTCGTCGGAATCGGTCACCGCCACCAGCATATCTGCCGACGCAATACCCGCATCCACCAGATTGGTGGGATTGGAGCCGGAGCCGCAGATGGTCTGAATATCGAACTGCTCACGGGCGTCACCCAAACTGTCTTCTGAAACATCGATGGCCACCACATCTGCGTTTTCTCCCGATAGGGCGCCGATAATGGCAAATCCAACCTGGCCGGTACCAACAATCACTGCTCTCATTTGTACAGATTATTCCTATTGAATTTTGAGTAACTCTTTTACTTTTGAGATGACCTGAGGCGCTTGAATCGGTTTGGTCACGTACTCATTCGCCCCCAGCTGGAGCGCCCGCTGACGATCTTCGGCCGCGCCCTCCGTGGTAATGATCATGATGGGCACATCTTTGTGCACCGCATCGGACCGGATTCGTTTCACCAACTTCAAGCCATCCATAATCGGCATATTGATATCGGTAATCACCAAATCAAACTTGCCACTGGCCAATTTCTTCAGCCCGTCAACACCGTCATCAGCCTCGACGACTTTCAGGTTCCGGATTCTACCGAGCGCAAACACGATTAGCTGCCGCATCATTGGCGAATCTTCAACTATCAAACAAGTGTACTGTGCCATTTACTGGGGCCTCCGTAGTGCTCAAAGACTGTCGAAACAATCAAGGGCAGCCGCCACACTATCCGTACGGGCATAAAGTCCTGAACCGATAATAGCGGATGCGGCATGTTCTGCAAGTAATCTGAACAATTCATAGTCCACATTAACAAATTTATCTTTTTGCTCAAGTAGCTCGTAAACCACAATCACGCCGACCACGTCTCCGCCGAACAACAACGGAATACACGCCACCGGTGTATCTTTATCACTTTTTGATTCGGGCTCCGTGATATAGCTTACGCCGGTGGCCGCCACCTCTCCGATGGGGGCGGAATTCCACGCCACCGTAGTGCCGCTGATGTGCTCGCACTGAAACGCATGTACCGGACGCAGCAATGGCTGTTGTTCGGCGTCATACCCTCTGAGGAAAATTCCGATGCTGGCCGCACCCACGAACTGCATCAACATCTGCTCAATGACACTCAGTACCTGCGACGACTCCATGGTGGCGTGCAGCTGAGAAGACGCCACATACAGATTGGCCATCTGATCAAGCTCCCGCTCCATTTCCTCGTAGCGATCCTCATACGACTGAAACTCTCTTTTGGCGTCATCCGCACTCATGCGAATCCGCGTCTTTTCCTCTTCGAGCTTCTGAATTTTATAGAGCAGGTCCTTCACCGCATCGTCTGACGCCAACTGGCTGCGAAGCTGTATATTCTCTTCGGTCAGCTCCTGTATTCGGGCCTTCATCTTCTGCGATTCAGCCAGCATCTGCTCTGTAAACTCTGCGCCTTTTCGGAAAAAGGTCTCGAGAAATTCTTCGCTGCGCGCGCTGAAATCAAAAATCACATCGTCTGCATTGCGCTCATTGTTTTTCATCCGATTCTCCCACACTCGGTTCAGGTTTCGTCTTCAAGACTAAAAATTTAGCACGCCCGGCGCCACTGCACAAATCCGTATCTGTAAAAATTCAATCTTCTTTTTTCAACCCCAAAGACTTAATCTTTTTGTGCAGGTTTGTTCGCTCAATCTGCAGATCCTGTGCGGCCTTTGAAATATTCCAATTGTTTTCATCCAGCGTCTCGAGGACATATTTGCGCTCCGCTTCTTCCCGAAATTGTTTCAACGATGGCTTCGGTCCTTCAAATTTCGGTGCACTCGGCAACGGTTTCACACCGGCAATCGCCTCAGGCAAATCATCAATCCCGATTGATTCGCCACTCATAATCACCAATCGCTCCGCCATGTTTTTCAGCTCGCGCACATTGCCCGGCCATGCATAGGCGCACAACCGTTGCAGCGTTTCTTCCTCAATTTCCTTTTTGGGATAACCGTTCTCCTCGCAGAATCGATTGATAAAAGACTCGAGCATCAGCGGCACATCGGCCAACCGATTGCGCAGCGGTGGCGAATACAATGGCACCACATTGAGGCGAAAATACAAGTCCTCGCGGAATGTTCCATCTAAAATCGCTTTTTCCAAATCCTTGTTGGTTGCCGCCAACACGCGAACATCCACGTGAATATTTTTCTGACCACCCACGCGCGTCAGCTCTCCGGACTGCAGCACGCGAAGCACCTTGGCTTGTGCACTCAGGGTCATATCCCCGATCTCATCCAAAAATAGCGTTCCGCCGTCCGCCAGTTCAAACTGACCGGGTTTTCGCCCCTTGGCGCCGGTAAACGCGCCTTTTTCGTAACCAAACAATTCGCTCTCAATCAATTCGCCGGGAATGGCCGCGCAATTCACCTTGATGAAGGGATTGTCTCGCCGCGGCGACATGTCGTGCAGCGCCCGTGCAATCAGCTCTTTTCCGGTGCCCGATTCTCCGGTAATCAACACCCTCGATTTGGTGGGTGCCACTTTTTCCAGCTGCTTGAAGAGGGTATGCATCACCGGTGCTTTTCCGATCATCTCATGGCCGGAATCCACCTGCGCTTTCAAATTCTGTACTTCCTGAGCCAGCTTGCGCTGTTTGAGACAGTTGGCAACGCGAATGAGAATACCGTCTCGATCGAGCGGTTTTTCAAAAAAATCGGTTGCACCTCGTTTGACGGTTTCCACCGCTTCCGCCAGCGAAGCGTGTCCCGAGATCATAATAATCGGAATGTCCGTATAATCGGTCTGCGAACTGCGAATTTTCGACAACGCCTCAACGCCGGTCATCCCGGGCAATTTAATATCGAGTATAACTAAATCCGCCCCGTCCTTTTCGAGATATGCGAGCCCCTCCTGAGCCGTGCCGAACGCCGCCACCTCATACCCTTCCCCCTCCAATACGAGCCCCAGGGTCCGCCGAATGTTTTTTTCGTCATCAATGACCAGAATACGTGCCGCAACCATAGCTGTTCCTTCATCTAAGAAAATTATAATAATTGTAAATCGCACTTTACGAGGGATACGGATTTTGCACAATGGTTGTCGTTCTTTTTTTAATTCACAAAAAACGCCCCGGAAATAGACTGCAACGGAACTGAACGATAACCGAGCAAATCGTCAACGGATGGTGAAAAACGGTACCAGAGTGGTCAGCGACCGCGTCGCCGTTTGATTTTGCCGAGCATCTTGTCGGCGTTTTCAAGCATTTCGCCGATGGAAAGCGCGGTGGGATCGGACTGATGACTGTAGCCCACTGAAATGGAGAGTTCATACGGTCGCACTTTTTTCGCGTTGAAGTCCCGGAATGCCCGGTCAATTCGATCAATGATTCCCTTGCAGTCGCGCTCGTCCATATCCACCGCGATAATCGTAAACTCGTCGCCGCCGATGCGCGCGATAATATCCTGGTCGCGAATTGACCCCTTCAGCAGCTCCGCCGTCTTCGCTATTGCGAAATCGCCTTCCGCATGCCCGTAGGTATCGTTAATTATCTTCAACTTGTTCATGTCACCATACATCAATGTAACCGGAGACGAAGCCCGTTTTGCCTGACTGAGCATGTGATTGCCCAGGTAGGTAAATCCGCGGCGATTATATAGTCCGGTCAGTTCGTCCCGAAGCGACATTTCGCGAAGTTCATTCACCAGGTTGTGTCCGCGCAACGCGTTTCCGATATGAATCCGCAACTCCTCATACACGTAATGCGGCAAATCCTCGGCGCGTTGAAAAATAGCATACCCGTAGGTGCGGCGCTCGAACACTATCGGAAACAACAAATGATTCTTTTTGGTTTTTGTGTCCCATACCACATCGGGTAAAATCGAACGCGTGGGGAACTGAATGCTCCGACCTGTATCCACAATCATTCCCCCTTCATTGAAGGACAACACCAGAGACGATGTTTTGGGAATGTCCAGCATATCAATGCTCACGCCCTCCCGATCGGTACCGTACAACACCAAATGACACGCCTTTATCCCGATGGTCGGAAGATTTTCTTTCAGAACATTTTTCACTCGTTCGATATCGAACGCGGTAATCAACGACAACATGATATTCCGTATCAACGCCCGGCTGTCATCTTTGGCCAGCTCATCACTCAGATTCATACGCAAAATAAAGTCGCTGACACTCATGCGCGCCCGGTTAAAAATTTCTTCCACCACCGGCGCGGATTCAGGAGAACGAATGAACGATCGCCACCTTGCTGAAAACGCCGTCAACACCTTCTGCCAGACTTCAGCGCTTCCGGCGGCTGAAATATGGTGCACCATAATAAACGTGAGCTTTTCAAGGAATCGATTCGGATTGGTGTCCCCAAGGGAGTCCTTTATATCTTCTTTCAGCGATGCAATGAGCTCTTCGGCCCAGGCCGCCGCTGTTTCGGTCTCAATTTCGCTGTTGTCCGCGGTGATCAGTTTCGTGCAGTACTGGATAAAATCTTTTCGGCTGCGAATGGGGTCAACCACCGATTGCGGCCCCGTAATTTCAGTAATCAGGCCGGAATCCGCAATGTGTGAACGAATGCAGCCGCAACTTTGTCGCGGAATAAATTTCGTCGGCACAAACACATCGCCCTGAAATGAATCTCCGTTGACCAGCTTCAGCAGCGACTCAGATGCAATTTGACCGATAGAATACAACGGCTGGCTGATGGTCGTCAGAGACGGAACATGATTTCGGGCTTCGGGAACATCGTCAAATCCCGCCACATACACATCTCCGGGAACCCGAATCCGATTCTCAGCGAACTCGCTGATCACACCGAGGGCGGTGGAATCGTTCACGCACAACACCGCGTCGGGCAGGCGATCCATCCCAATCATTTTGCGCGCCGCTTCCATACCCGAATCCTTGATGAAGTGCCCTGAAAAAATGAACGATTCGTCCACATTTAAGCCGTTGGCGTGCAGCTCTGTTTTGAATGCATTGAACCGCGCTTCCGATTCGGTGTGATTTTCATGCCCCTTCACAAAAGCGAACGTCTTGCACCCATGATCATGAATCAGGTGCTTCACCGTTTTGCGAATCCCCATCTCATTGTCGATGAGAATCGACGGTATTCCCTCCACTTTCTGTGAAATACACACCATGGGACAGGTATTGAGCGACTTGCAGAAGTCAGTCAGTTCAGCGGTATCGAAATGGTCTGAAAAAGCGCCGGTATAAATAATCAGCCCATCGAGCGCCAGATTTTGCGTCAGCGCCCGAATAATATCGTAATGCGGATCAAATGTAGCAACCTTATTTTGAGAGGTGGCAATAAAGGTGAGTAGGTCGATGTCGTGCTCCTGCGCATAGTCCGCGACCCCGGGCCACACGATACTTTGGCAATCGTCGTGAACAGCAGGGAAAATAGCAGCTATGAGCGGTCGCTTTCGATTCATAATGTCATCACACAAACTGAGTGAAACCAAGTTCATACAGTATAACATATATTTTCATATATTTGTATTTTTTTATTATACTGATATTTTTTGTCTTTCTCTAGAATACTTCGACGGAAATGTTTCCAAATTGTAATGAGTATGCGTGCCGCCAACAGAATAATTTCCAGAAAATAACTCAAGATAAATTGCATTTCAGGTTATTCTGAAACAATCTGAATTTTGCAAGCGGTTTTTCGGTCGAAATGTCAGATTGTTACAATGTATACATATTAATATAGTATACTTGTCCACCGGAGAAACCTGGCTACATTTCGTACAATGTAGCATAATTATTTCTACCCCTGAAGGAGGCTATTTTGAAACAAATATTCATCATAACGGGAGTGTCATTGAGCCTATTGTTCGCCACCGGGTGCGCCATCAATATTCACAACGCTCAAAATACCCAGGGAGGCGCCACCGCGTCCCAAGATGACCAAAACAGCACCGCCACCGCACGAACCGATGCGCATGCATCCGCCAACGCGAAGGCAAAAGCGAAATCCGCCGGAACGACGAAAACATCCGTCACCGTTCGCCAGCACACGGAGACGAAATTCAAGACCAAAATCAAACTGTCCAAAAAGGCCAGTGTGGGTGTCTCCACCGCGAACAAGTTTAAAAAGGGTCGAATCAAGCTGAAAGCCGGCGGCAAGCTTAAAGGGAAATCTTCCGCCAAAGGAAAAGTGAAAATCACCATAAAAGAACGGGCGAAGACACGAGGCACCGGAAAAACCAAGATCTCTGTAAAAACCAAAAATAAGGGGAAAGGCACCGCTGAGAAGGACAAAACAACCTCGGGCAAAGACAAAGAAAATAAGAAAGACACTGAAGACGCTGAACCCACTGAACCTGAAGTGGTGGAACCCGAAGTGGTCGAATACCAGGAACCGCCGGACGAACCGTCTGAAAACGATTTTGGATACGAAGAACCCATTTACGGCTGTTTTGAAGGTGAAGTCATGTTCATCGAGCCCAATTCTCCCAAGCTACCCGCTGATTACAGCAAGTACGATGTAGTATCGGTGCTCTATGCCTGTGAATGGGACATTCCCGCACGCTCCTTCGACACAGGATTTCCCGGTGTTGAAAATCAATTCGAGTGGTTCGCGATTCGCTACAGCGGTGCGTTCGGCATTGAAACCGCCGGCTCGTACACCTTCCGCATCAACAGCGATGACGGCGCCAAGCTGTATATCGACGGAAAGCTGGTAGTTGATAATGACGGCACCCACGCGCCACAATCAAAAAGTGGCAGCGTTGATCTTGCCGCCGGTGATCACGAAATGGTCTTGGAATACTTTCAGGGCCCCAGATATTACATCGCGCTTCAACTGTTCGTCACGCCGCCCAACGGTGAAGAAGGTATCTTCTCAGTTCGTTGATACGGTTTCCTTTCAAAAAACGCTGCGACAATTGTTTCCGATACAGATTGTGATATAGCTTGATACCGGTAGTGGGCGCTCAACGGCAGCATTGTCAGGTTGTATTCAACAGTATTTATGAAAATGGTACCTTCAAAAGAACGAATCAGAAAATCGTGGGAAAAATACGGCCTCATCGTTGTAGGCAATATTGTCTTTTTCATGTTACTTTACTTCATTTCGTATCGACCCCACAACGAAGAGAACCGCGCCGCGGAATTCCTGAGCATGGCACAGCAGGAGGAAACCTCGGACAACTGGCACACGGCAATGGTCTTGTACCAAAAAGTGACTGCCGATTACCCGGAGACGCGTTCTGCGGATACCGCCAAGTATCGCATCACCTATCTGAACAAACACAAACCCAGGGCTTCGAAACCGCCGGTAAAAATCGTGGAGCCGTCCATCAGCGTGGAAAAAATGCTCGAACAGAAACCCGCTGTATATGTAGCCAAACTGCTGGCCGCTGAATATGACCGGTTTCCCAAATTGCAGCCCAAAATCATACAGACCATCGGCAACTACCTGAAAATCGCAATCAATTACGATGGGGTACTGCTGAAAACCCTGAAAACCGAAAAAGAATTTCAGCGCAAAGATTTTCAGGATGCCTTTTTTACCATCAAACCCAGATGCCAGATGAAATCCGACTGGATATACGATGACTTTTTTATCAAAAACAGCGGCATCTTCCCATGGCACAACGTTCGTATTCAGGTCACCGTGTCTCAAAGCAGCGGCTCCACCGACGCGAACATCCGCATTCCGTTGCTCAGGCCGGGCAGCGTTCACGAACTGGTCAGCTTTCGAGTCAGCAAAACCGGGGGAGAGGTATCGTGTCGCGGAACCGTAAAAAGCAGAGAAGGCACCGCTGCGTTTCACAACCGACTGTAGCGACGAAACACCATGGAAGAATCACTCCCCATCAACGACCAATTGACTATCCCGGGAAATGAACTCTGGGTCACGGCCAGTCTGAGCGGCGGTCCGGGCGGACAGCATGTGAACAAAGTGCATTCGCGCATCACTTTACATTGGAACGTGCACACCTCAACCGCCGTTTCCGATATAGTTCGTACCGAAATTGTCTATCGGCTCGAGAACCGTATCTCCAACGACGGGATTCTTCACATCTCTGTGGACAGCCACCGCAGCCAGCATCGCAACCGCGAAGAGGCACGAACCCGGCTGGCGGCACTGATTGCGTCTGCGATACAACCGCAGAAAAAAAGAATTCCCACTCGTATCTCTTTACTCGCCAAGCGGCGTCGACTAAACGCGAAAAGACATCGAGGGCTGGCCAAACAGATGCGGAAACGCCCCGAGTCAAACGAATACTGATTCACACCGCTGCCGCCAAATCGCATTTGAATGTAATATAAGGTCATTAATTTCATTGACGTGTCAGGTTTATCGGCTAAAAGGGCAGTGCCTTATTTTCACCGCGTTCATTGCGGTAGTGGAGAGTACATCTTGGATACAAAATTTCGCGAAAACATACGCAACGTAGCAGTCATTGCGCACGTGGATCACGGTAAAACCACACTGGTGGATTCAATGCTGCGCCAGAGCGGACTGCTCGGACAAAGCAAAGAAGACGGAGAACGGGTTCTTGACAGCAATGATTTGGAACGGGAGCGGGGTATTACCATATTGGCGAAAAACACATCGCTGGAATACAACAGCACCACCATTAATATTTTGGATACCCCCGGTCACCACGACTTCGGCGGCGAGGTGGAGCGAACGTTAATCATGGCCGACGGCGTATTGCTGTTGGTGGATGCAGCGGAAGGGCCCCTGCCGCAAACCCGTTTTGTACTGAAAAAGGCGCTGCGTCTGAATCTTCCCGTCATTGTGGCCATCAACAAAATCGACCGCAAAGACGCCCGCTGCGAAGAGGTGCTTGATGAAGTATATGACTTGTTCATCGATGTGGGAGCCGATGATGCCGGCATTGAGTTTCCGGTACTGTATACCGACGGGCGAGCCGGCCTCGCACACAACACCCTCAATGACGGGGCAACCGACCTGCGGCCGCTGTTTGAAGCCATCGTCAACACGGTGCCGCCGCCACCGGATACACGCGACCAATCGCTGATTCTTCAGGTAAACAACCTGGATTGGGACAACTTCGTCGGAAGGATTATTGTCGGGCGGGTGATTCAGGGCACCATTCGGATGGGGCAGGAAATATTCGTCAAGGGCAAGAACAACAGCGTGTTTTCAGGCAAGGTCATGCGGTTGTATTCCGCCAATGAACTGGGTCGGGTGGAAATCAAAGAAGCGTTTTCCGGCGACATCATCTCCATGGCCGGCGTTGAGGAGGTGACCATCGGGGATACCGTGGTTTCAGATAAAGATACCCCGGCGATGAAGCGAATCGAAGTGGATGAACCCACCCTGGCAATGAATTTTTGCGTAAACACCGGACCATTCGCCGGGAAAGAAGGTCAATACGTAACCAGTCGCAATCTGCGCGATCGACTGTTTCGCGAAGCCATGATGAACGTTGCCATCCGCGTCGAGGAAACCGACTCAACCGAGATCTATCGCGTTATTGGGCGCGGAGAGCTGCAGATGGGCATACTGGTGGAAACGATGCGACGTGAAGGATACGAGCTGATGCTCTCGCGTCCTGAAGTTATTACGAAGGAAATCGACGGCAAAACTCATGAACCCGAAGAGCGGCTTCGCATTGACTGCAATGAACAGTACATGGGAGCGGTTACCCAAATGCTGGGAGAGCGCCGCGCCAAAATGATCGACATGAGCGTAGAGTCCGGACAAGCGAAGCTGATTTACCATATACCCACCCGGGGACTCATTGGATTGCACTCCAAATTCTTAACGGAAACCCGGGGCAACGGCGTGCTGAATTCATCATTCAGAGGGTGGATTCCGCTTCAGGGAGAAATGCCCGGACGCGCCACCGGATCACTGGTAAGCGACCGCATCGGAGCAACCACACCATACGCGCTTTTCGGCCTGCAGCCCCGCGGTACGTTGTTTGTCGAACCGAGCACAAAGGTATACGAAGGGATGATCATCGGAGAAACCCCGAATGGTCGCGAACTGAATGTGAACTGCACCCGGGAAAAAAAGCTGACCAATATCCGGGCCGCCGGCAAGGATGACGCCATCCTGCTGAGCCCCCCGAAAAAAATGAGTCTGGAACAGGCCATCGAATTTATTGCGGATGACGAATTGATTGAGGTTACCCCCCAAACCCTCAGACTGCGCAAGCGAATTCTTTCCGCCACCCAGCGACAGCGGGCCAACGCCAACGCTAAGTATTGAAAATATTTAACATAATCTGTTTCGACGGTTTGGTACCCTGCCCTTTTTCAACCGACTCTTTATCCCATCTGAATCGGTATCCGGTAAAAAACCGATATCAAGCTGGCATTCTGTATGACATGTAGGTAGGTTATCTGCCGCCTTGTCTGGAGAGCGGACGGGGATAAACCTGATCATTCATCACATTTTTAGAAGTACGTTTTGCGGCAGCATAGATTCCCCCTTGAAAAGCTGTCTCTTTATCATATCTGGATCGTGAACCGATCGAGGTGTCGTTTATAGGGTCAGAAGATCGACAAAGTGGCTTGGATAAT
>JAFGXQ010000193.1 GCA_016936575.1 Deltaproteobacteria bacterium | reverse complement strand
GTGCGAGTGCGAGTGCGAGTCACTTATTCAGCAACACCGAACACATCATCCATTGATTTGAGGATCATAAAAACTCCTTTGTTGATGTTTGTTGTAGCAGCGTCATTTACAACATAATACGAATATAGGTGTTTTATTTGGGGGAGTCAATCCTGAACGGTATCCTGAACGGCACCACGTATTGCCGTGAATGTTGTAAGAGATACAATCGCTGCTGCAATCCCAACGAAATAATTGTATTACCATTTTTTGTGTCGGCTCAAGGATTTACCATGCAAAAAAGCAATTGTCGTAAAAGCTCTGGTCTATGTATCCGTATTGGCGATTGTGGTCAGCAGAACACTATTGAAAGCAGTCCTAAGAACAAGGAACATCTGTCACGATGACATCCCACGTCAACGACGGGCAACAATTTTTTGCGCATTCACGCATGAGTGACTTACGATGAAAACCAAGGAAACAGCAACAACATCCGGACTGCTTGCTCACACGATATTGAACGAAACCATTGACCCGAACAGAAAAAGGAAAAGGCTCATTCTTTATATCGAAACCGAAACTCACGAATATGACCCAATCGTGCGATGATTATTGCTGAATTTAGTCAGAATGGTACGCTAACGCAATCACGCATGTTCGTCCGGAGTTATGCGCCCGTCTAATCGCTGACCATCTCTTTTGGCAGCGAGACTTTTTCCATTTGTCTGGTAAAACGCTCACCGCAAATACGGCAGTATTTGTCCCCCCGCCCAATCTCTTTAGTGTGTTTTTCCATGCCACATATACTGATGGGGACTGAATTGTTGAGAACTTCTCCGCACGATGGGCAAAAACGAAACGGGGAATTGGCGCGTCGGTGATTTACATTCAGACATTTGTGGACGCTCATGTTGGTTCCTTTTCAAAGATCATTTTTTTGCTATACCGGCCTCGCTGCGAAAAGAGTAGGATGCATTTGCCTTCATTTTCCTGCTCGAATCGAGTGTTTCGTTACACTGTAACAAATCCGTTTTGTCAGGGAATACGAATTCTATATGCAACCCATTGCGCGAAGAGCAAATTCGATTTTGCGCAGAGAGTTTTGACAGAATACCAACAACAAGATCCGTGTCGTCCGAACCTGTCGTTGTAAAAATAGAGTTAATAAGCGCATGAATAGTTGTCCGCAACACGGTATTGTGCGATGTGGACGACGCCGCGATTTGTAATTGATTCATAGTTTCCTTCTTCTGATATGCGTGACGATTTTTTTCACCGGAACAGGGGTTCTAACTGGTGGTAAGGCTAATCGTAAAAATAATTCAAGTTGTTCACTAATACGGATGATTCGCTGTTTCATACCAAAAGAAGTGACGCTAAAAACTGCAACCAATAGCGCGCCCAGAATGGTTCCCCAAAATATAAAAATGATTGTTTGATACGGCATCTTAGCTCCTGTTTTAGATCGTTATTCGAAAATGAGTCTCGGTAGATTCCAAAGGGGAATTTCACCTGTAAAATTGAATGCAAAAAAATGTGAACGAACATAATGGGTGTTTGCACACCAATTGCGATTTACACATTGGGGTATTGCCCCTTTTCTTTGTCAAAAATAGCTGTTGCCAGCTTCACCTGGCTTTCCAGCAGCTCCTCTTTCGGCACCATACCTCTAATAATATTCTGTAGCTGAGACCGCGCATACCCCGCCTCCTTTGATTTCGGATGTTCTCTTAGAATATTCTGATAGTGCGTAAACGCCTCCCGCAGATTTTCTGACCCATAGTGAAGTTCATAGGCTGCTGCATACTGACGGGACGATTCTGTATTGTTGATTTCTTTTTTCATTGTTATTTCTCCGCTTATCTCTGTTCGCGTTGTTCCGGAACGCTCAGTTGAAATGGCGTTCCTGTTGTATTTGATCACACTTTGCTGTTTCCCGATGTCTGTTTTTCAGACCCAAACCGCATCAACCGTGCATCTGACTTAAAAGATATTCTCCACAATCAGTACAATACGCATCGTTTTGAGCGCTCTTGCGAACATGAGTTGCGGCACTGCAACTGTTTTCAGGTATCATAAAGTTCAGAATTTCCCCGCACTGCGGACAAATCCGAATTGGCGGAAAAGCCAGATTGTGGTTTTTGTTGGGACATTTGCATTTGCGCATTGTTTCGTTCCTCCTGACGATGGCTGTTTTGGGCCGCGCGTCAAAATGTGCTTATCGCTGCTCTCAGGTTCAACGGTGTGATGTTCAAAGACTCGTTGTATTTTGCCGTTGCAACTGCCGCGAAAAGACAACGAATACACATTGGCGTGCCACTCATGTCCGCCAATGCCAATACGTTGCATTCATTACAAATTATCGGCACAAAGGGAATTCTCTCAGCTGTGCGCTTTACTTTGTTTTTTATTTTGTTTTTCATTTTGTTTTCTATCTGATTCCATTGAATCGGTATTCACGTTTTGTTGTGCACATCATGCGCAGTTGTTCTCCCGTCGCACGAAAATAACAGTATTTGGTTCGACGAAGGTCCAACCCCCTTCGGCAATGAGAAATATGGGCGACACAGTTTTAAATAAACAAAATCTGTCCATAAACTGAATCTTGTCCCGTCCGGGCAAGAGCGATATTTGAAATTCTGCCGTTGTATTGATGCACTGGTCTCTGTATTCATAATTGCTACCGCTTTCCAATATGTTTATGAAGTAATAATCAATGTGGAATTGTTTCGTTACTCAAACAGCAATCGCACTGATCTTTGAAAACATCACCGAATTGAACGTCATTCGTGTTATTGCAGTCAAATCACCGCGGACGAGCTGCAACAGTATCTTATGCACATTTAGGGCCATATTGACATAATTGCCGGGAATACGGCTTTTTTGCTGATTTTAAGGAGAAGTAACTGGCTCTCTCTACATATGCCGCACAACCATTCAATGGTTTTCTCCTTTAAAAGAAGACTGCCGATTCCCGGTAACCTCGCACCTGTTGCGTGGGAAACAACTGTCGTCACCGGGGTGGTTTATTTGTCACCGAACAGTCGGGGCAGCGGGTTATGACATTTACTTGCCGAAGTGATCTTTGAAACAAAAATGAACACAGAGAAATTCAAAGAGAATTCCCAATAAACGAATCGTTTGCGATGATGGAAAGGGTCAATCTTGAATGACAGGATTTCAGTCTTGTCGCAGAAGACACAGCGTTGCGGTGGCAATATCCAGACGGTCGATAAACTGCAACGAATTGCATCTTCAAATAAAAAATCCCTCCGCTCCACGTCATCGAAGGTAAGCAACTCCCGATTATCATTAATTAACAGCAGCCTACTTTATGATGACCGGTTTCGATGTGAATTTGTAATGCCATGTTTTTTTAGCAGGGCATAGAATCTTGCCCGGGAAAGCCCCGATTTCTGAATGGCATCTATGACATTCCCCTCAACGTGTTTCATCAGCTCGATGAGGTACGACCGCTCAGTCTGGATGATGGCTGCGGAGCGAATTTCTTCAAGTGGAGGAAAAGATTTGTCAGTATTATCTGAGCGTTGATGTTCAAAATGGTCCTTTGACGCGGAAACCGATTCCCTCGCCAGTTTTGCCCGTATTTCGATTGGCAAATCTTTGGGGTAGAGAATCGGTCCCGGGCCTGCCGATGCGATGGCTCTTTCCAGCGCATGGTTAAGCTCTCGAACGTTTCCCGGCCAGTCATATGATTCGAGCACATTAAAAAATTCGGGCGTAAACCCCTTTATCAGCATTTTGTGATTGAGACAAAACCGGCTGACAAAACTTTGAGTGATTGCTTTAATGTCTTCCCTGTGTTCCCTTAAAGGGGGCAGTACCATCTGAATGGTCTTGAGGCGATGGAGCAAATCGTCTCTAAACTCGCCCCGTTGTGCCATTTCATCGAGGTTTCGGTTGGTTGCTGCGACCAAAACGAAATTGCTGACAATTTCCCTTCGACTCCCCACTGGACGATAGCGTCTTTCCTGTATCACACGCAGGAATGCTTTTTGAATACTTAATGGCAATTCGCCTATTTCATCAAGAAAAAGTGTACCATTGTCCGCCTGCGCAATCAGTCCCATCTGGGTGCGATCCGCGCCGGTATACGCGCCCTTTTCATGACCAAACAAAAGACTCTCAACCAGAGTTTCCGGCAGAGCGGAACAGTCAATAACGACAAAATTATTGTCCCTCCGTGAGCTGTTCTGATGAACCGCCATGGCAAACAGTTCTTTTCCAGTGCCTGTTTCTCCACAGATGAGCGTATTGGCGCCGCTTGATGCGGCGAGAGCAACCTGGTCGAGACATTCCTTGATGGCGGGACTGTTACCGATAATCATATCTCGGATTAATGGTACAGGAATGGCGTGCTTGCTTTTCTCCGCATGGTATTGAAGGGCTCTTGCCAACGCCAGAGAAATGATCTTCAGCGTGAATGGTTTATGAATATAATCCCAGGCACCGTTTCGTAT
Organism: Deltaproteobacteria bacterium; assembly: GCA_016936575.1. Classification (GTDB taxonomy): domain Bacteria; phylum Myxococcota_A; class Polyangia; order JAAYKL01; family JAAYKL01; genus JAFGXQ01. The sequence continues at coordinate 13,667 of JAFGXQ010000193.1, read as the reverse complement.
TGCCAGCTCAGCGCCGTCCGGATCACCGCTGCCTGTCATAATGATAACTTCCGGGCAGGGCTGCGTTTCTCGTAAAAGTGGCAGCATGTCCAATCCGTTCCCATCGGGTAGCTGCACATCTACCAGCACCAGCGCAAATGCGTGGTTGCGGGACAATGCCAGCCCCTCTGCAAAAGAGGCGGCACAATACGCCTGATGGCCGGTTCGGCTTACCTCATCGACAATGGTCTCGCGAACCCGTCGATCATCATCGACAACCAGTACAAGAGCCATGAAAACTCACCAATCTCGCCGAATATGAATCAGGCGCATCGCTCCAGGTGGTTTATCCCAAAACGGTTTAACAGTGGATACACGGCTGTCAGATAGCATGTTTTCAAGGCGTTGTCGCGCTGTGAATGTGCAGGCAGACAGTGGGTCGGCAATTTCATTGACAATATGGAGTGCATTCATCGAACGCAGCGACTGTTGGCTGGCGTAAGAATTGCATTTCCAATTCAGCAGGCATGAGTCCATGGACATAAATTCAAAATAAAGGAAAAGCGCATCATGAATCTTCTGTTTGCTCCTGAATCTGTTAAAGAACGACAAAGCGTGTTTTTAAATCTGTGCGATATTCTGGCACCAAACGGCCGACTGGAGATGTCTCAGAATCTGGATGAATTCTCGGCGAGCCTCACGCAGCTGAATTCGCCGGAGATTGTTGTTATGCTCGGCATCGAAAAAAGTGATATGCCATCTATTACTTCTCTTTTGGGCCTCATCCACGATGCCGCTATCCTTATCCTGCTTGCCGACTATGATGAAGATACAGTTAAATCCGCCATTGGTCTGAGACCCAAATTCATTGGGACCATGGAACGAGATCTCGAAAAAGTTGTGCCTATTGTCAGGAAGCTGGTTCGAACCCATAACGTGCGCGTTCAAAAAATTCTTTCCTGTTAATGTGTTCACGGCGAACATCGAACCTGTTTGCTTGTTCAAACGTTCCCTTATTTAACGATAAGGTATTTTGTTCGCTTTTGAGCGCATCGCCTGAACTCATATTTTAATTGTGTGTTGAACTCCCTCTACGACATCCCTCGCCAATTTGTATTTATGGCCATGTCCGTATTAAAACACAATGAATATCACCATGATTGATACACCTGCCTATTTGTTCAATTCAGCGGTTGCCCGTTTCTATCTCTTGGCGTTGCTGTTGTTTTCTGCAGACATGACTATTGGAACGCCGGCTTCCCTGCTGGTTATTATTGGCCTAAAAAACCGATATCCGGAACCGTTCATTATTCGGCTCAATTTCTTTTGCAGGATATTTGCAATATCGCGTTCTCCTGCAGAAACAGCATTCAAATTCATTTTAGAAATCATGGCGTCAATCGCGCTGGACACACAATCGGTGATTTTAAGATTGGCGCCATCCGACTTGTAAAATGCTTCAAATGCTTTCTCAGGCAATGCATGGTAGTGAATAAAAACCGCAATTCTTACCATAGCACCCTCTTCTGTTTGTGTATCGAGTTCCACATCCCACTGTCGAACACGCAAACTAACAAGTCCGGCGACCTGTTCAAGAAATGGAATCTTCGCATTCAGTCCCGGCAAGGCGGTTCTTGAAAAATCGCCGGACCGCTCGATGATTGCAACCGTTTCCCGTGTGACAATAAACAGGGTCGCCCTCAACAGGAATAGAATTGCGATTATCAACATTGAAATAAAAAAAATGAGTCCGATTGTTTGAATCTGCATCATGTCTCCTGCTTTATCATGTGTGATCTACCGCGCCTCAAATATTACCTCAGATGGGTAAATCACGTATGAATCATCACTTTACTACTGCAGCATCCATGCCACTGAATATCTGAACAAAATAGTTCCTGGTACCCTATCCTTGGGGGGAGTGGAAAGTGCGATGTGTCATTTTCTGGCATTGATTGTGCACTCCGTTACAAAGGCAACCACATGAGCCGAAACACTGGAGAACGAAATGACTACTTTAGCAACGCCCAACCAATTGTATCTGGTTTCAGACATTGAAGACGATGATGTACTTCAGTTGCGTCAACAACCAGCGCCGGAACTGGAGATTCAATACGAAATTGAAATTCAGTCTCGCATTCAAGAGACCGTTTCAAATAGCCGGCATGCGAAGGTTTCGCTCGCGGCCTACAGTTTGTGGCAGAAAAAGGGGTGCCCCAAAAAGGGAGATACACTGAAAAACTGGATTGACGCAGAAAAGTTGATTGCGTCAGAAACCAAGTATCGGTCAATGCAATGATTCACTGTGAAAAAAGAAACCTTTATTTACAACAGGCGTGCGTCAATTGCGGGACTTACACATTCTGTCATATCGGTTCCCAGCCGATATGCGCAAAATGCCTGTCACACTACATCCGACATGAAATCCCATATTGGAAGAAACGATCTGCCGGCCAGCTCAACACGATGATGTACATACGCAACCCGCGAACTAAGCATGGTTCCATGCACTGATGACCATATCCGCTTAAAATTTGCGCGTTCCGATTCCAGAACAACCCACCGGTGTCAACGCAGAATATCTGATGGAGTATCGGTTTTCTTATTAAAACAATCTAACAGGTACGCGTGTCCCGACGCCCGGGATTTGAATCCTGTCCGACAAGACACTCAACAATACTACGGCAGCGTGAAACAGAAATGCAATTTTGACAGAATGGATGACGTCGCAGCATTTTCACTTAGAAATGTGCTGAATGAATGCGCTTGCAAAATTCACTTGAAATCAAACTGGACCACTTTATTTGTTCAAAAAGTCTCATCATTTTGTCAATGCAGTGTTTCAGGCAGGTATGCGCCACAGTCGCAACAGTACATATTCTGATGTTTTCGCTTTTCCGCATGGTCTTCCGGACTGCACTCTTTCTCAGGTACCAGACGATTGAGAATTTCGCCACACATTGAACATATCCGAACAGGCGGATTGTCTCTTTTGTGGGCCATGTTAATACATCTTCGTGCGCTCATTACATTTTTCTTTCGTCTGTCTCTTTAGAATGGTTTTATGTTCTGCAGGTCGACAGCTGTTGCGACGGTCGCCACAGCGATTGAATTACTTGTTTTGCCATTTGCATATATCGTACCAGTATACTGCGACAAACAAACCATATTTGACCACCGTACACATGCTTCGCCGACATGTTGGTTGTAGACACTATTCAGGGGACAACGCATGTCGGTGTCCTTCAATTTCACTGTTCTGGCACGACAGTTGCAAAGCAACTGATTCCATACCACAAAAGAGGGAGATGAAGGAATGAAATGCAACATGGGCATAGCTGATCGAATAATTCGTATGATAGTTGGAATCGCCATCGCGGTTACCGGTTACTACTATGACAGCTGGTGGGCGTTTGTGGCGCTGGTGCCGCTGATGACCGCATATCTGGGACATTGCGCCATTTATCGGCTATTTGGATGGTCAACCGTATCGAAACAAAGAAACAAACCGGCGGATAATTGAAGCAAGGCCTGATACCAGGGGAGATGGAGACAGATGATGGGCGATGGAAATAACAACGATGGCAGTATACTGCTGGAAATAGATGACGCATTAAAGCGCGCGCGGAAAAAAATTCAAAAGTTTAAAGGGAGCCAAATAGTTTTACTGATAATTGCCGCAGTATTCATAATTGTGTTTGCATGGACTTCCTGGTTCACGGTCCAACCTGAGGAAACAGGTATTGTTCAACGTTTTGGTAAGGTAATGCGCTCTGCGGACCCTGGACTCCATTTCAAGATTCCCTTCGGTATCGAAACAGTAAAACTGGTGCCAACAGCACGCGTCCTAAAAGAGGAATTCGGTTTTAGAACCGTATCATCCATACCAGGTGAAAAAACCCGCTATGATTCGAGCGATTCGTTTAAAGAAGAGTCTTTGATGCTTACAGGTGATTTGAATGTGATTGACGTACAGTGGATCATTCAATACCGGATAGAAGACCCTGTGCGATTCTTATTTCATGTGCGCAATACTCCCAAAACCATTCGTGACACTTCAGAGGCAATCATGCGGCGAGCAGTGGGAAATCGCCTGGGCAGCGATGTCCTCACTACGGGACGCGTCGCTGTGGCGACTGAAGCAAAACTCGAAATTCAAAAAGTCCTCGACGAATATGATACGGGGGTTCGTCTGGTTACTGTGGAACTGCAGGATGTGACGCCCCCGGATACAGTGAAGCCTGCGTTTAATGAAGTGAACGAATCACGACAGGATAAAGAACAGACTATCAATAAAGCACAGGAGCGGGCGAATCGGGAAATACCCAAAGCCCGCGGGGTGGCGGCGCAACGTATCAGCGAAGCGGAGGGCTATGCCCTTGAACGCGTTAATCGAGCAGAAGGCGAAGCGACGCGATTTGGCGCCATTCTCGCCGAATATCAGGGCGCACCGGCGGTAACACGACGACGGCTGTATCTTGAAGCGATGACCCGTTTTTTAAAAAGCATGAAGCAGCTATACATCTTCGACGAGGACCAAAAGGCAATGGTGCCGACATTTTCTCTGGAATCAAGTGGGCGAACCCCAAATGCAACGCCGGCCAAAGGAATACAACCATGAAAAATACCACTAAAATCGCACTGGCCGGATTTCTGACCGCGGGTGTTTTTGTTTTGTATAACACGCTTTACACCGTTGAAGAAGGTCAGCAGGCGATCGTTGTTGAATTTGGGCGAACCGTGGGGGAACCGATTACCAGTCCAGGGCTGCATATGAAGATGCCTTTTGTTCAGGAGGTGTTGAGATTTGAGCAACGTCTTTTAATATGGGATGGCGACCCCAACCAAATTCCCACGAAGGGTCGGGAGTTCATTTGGGTGGACACCACAGCGCGTTGGCGAATAGTGGACGCTAAAAAATTCCTGGAGAATGTGGCCAGTGAGACAGGCGCCCAGTCTCGCTTGAATGATATCATCGATTCCGTGGTGCGCGATCAGGTATCGAGCAGTGAACTGGTTGAGCTGGTCCGCAGTGCATCGTGGGTTGTCCCCCAAGACGATGCACTAAAGGACATTCCCAAAGAACAGGAAGCAGCACTGAAGCAAGAGATTGCGCGCGGCAGGGAGGAAATTACGCGAACGATACTTAATGAGGCGCGCAAGATTATTCCACAATATGGCATTGAACTCGTCGATGTACGCATCAAGCGACTTGATTATGTGGAAAGTGTACGATTGAAAGTGTATCAGCGGATGATTTCGGAGCGAAAGCGAATTGCAGCTCAGTTCCGTTCCGAGGGCGACGGCCGCAGTGCGGAGATTCTTGGCACCATGGAAAAAGAATTGCGAGACATTCGTTCCACAGCGTATCGTCAGGTGCAGGAGTTGCAAGGTGTTGCCGATGCGGAAGCAACCCGAATATACGGCACTGCCTACAATCAGAATCCGGAATTTTATTCCTTTTTGCAGACGCTTGAAAGCTACAAAGACAGTGCGAACACCGGCTCTGTTATGCTGCTCACGACAGACAGCGATTTCTATCGATACATTAAACATGCCGAAACAACCAACTGAAGTCATAGAACGGAAGTCGTTTTTACAGGCGGTTTATCACCGGACCATACCGTACAGCGAGATATTCATCAGGTGTGTATGGCCGACACATTTGCAATGCCTTCCCGTTACATCGCAATAACGGGTGAACAGTGCGTATCGGCACGGTGCGCCATCTATGACCCCGCGCCAGTCCCTGTCGCAATTAACGCATCGGTCTGGCCCTGCCATCGGCAGGCGGTTTCCCTCAATTGATCAAAATCGATATTCCGAAACGGTTGCTGTTTGCCGCCTGAAGCATCAGGCTGCGGGTCAGGCTGGAATGGCCAAACAGACGAGAGACTTACTGCGAATTTTTGGCGGCCTGCTTCTCCTTTTTATCTTTGCGCTTTTCCTTCAGCGTTTTCTCGGGCTTTTTCTTTTCGGTTTTTTGCGTATTTTTGCCTTTGGCCATACCTGTCTCTCCCTTGTTATTGTCAGTCAACAATAGTGACTGCATCACCTTGGTATACCTATATGGGAGGAATGCAAGAAATGTTTGGAGATAACGACATCCACTGCGGAATGCGGACCACTACCGACGCTGGCGGCGTAAAGGAACGTGTCCAAAAAGATGAGTTGTGTTTGATGGCATGAAAAAGCGGGTTATCCCTGTGCCGCAAGTGTAGAGATATGCTTTATCGCTGAAGACAGATTGCGCACTACGCGGGTGGTGTTTTTCATGCTCTCCTTGTCGGAATTTCCCCACGCCCAAAACGAAATCATCAATTGGTATCCCGATTGCTGGCGTTCGTGTTTTCCAAGAGCGAGATAATTCACCGGCACAATAGTGGTGCCAATCATTCCCAGTTTGAATTGCGCATCATGAACCGCCAGATGCTGATGCAGTTCACCGGCAAGCCATTCGATGTTTCCGCGAGACTGGTTATGAGGCAGATGACGAAATAATATCATTATCCGTCCCCAGCTTTGAACGGACATGGAGATAGAAGTGTTTGAATTTTTGTGCGGCCCCGAAAAAGCACAGTCATTCGATTCAAGCCCGGACGACGGTTGATTGAGATCCGTCAGCAAGCTGTAGAATTCTTCGACCGCATCATGGTGTGCATACGGAATAAAATCTTCGAGAGCGGTGCGAATCAATTCAGGCGATTTGGTAAAATCGTAATATCGGCACGATGAATCGCCGACAGCATCGACCCATGGGTGAGATCTGGGGGCCGACGTATCATTTCCGGCATATTCACAGGTTTTCATATTCGAATCTCCTGCAGGGGCGGCAGCGGATTAAGAACGCCTGATGTCAATCGATATTCCCCTGCCCAACATCGCGCAACAGATCATTAAGGCTGTCAGTCTGTTAGCACGGGGGCAGAACTTAAGCCAGACGATTCCGCATGTCACTCGGGATGGTCCTCTCTGTGAAGCGTTCAATCTATCGGGGGAATAAAGTCAGGATGCCCGATGGACAAGGAAAAATCAATTATCGCATACACTTGAACCGTCTTTTATGTATTTTCAATACCCTTTCTACCCAATTGATAGTTGCGCACGGATTAGCACGTATATTTGATGATTTAATCAATCGCCCCAGCTGAAACAGTGTCGTATTGAAATTTTTTTTGAGCCAATCTGCTTTTTGGTCTGTTCAACCTTACGCCGACATCACACATCCGGTTACGCGTCATTTTCTGCCGGATTTATTGTTGTTCCTGCCCCATGAGAGTGGAGTCCGGCTGAACAACACCTTGAACGAAACATGAGAGCGCATTTCGATTGAGCAGATGTATACTTGTCTGAGTCATCAGACTTCAGCAACTATCATTCATGGCATACCCTGTGCATTAAACCGCAGCGGAAAATAAGCAGACACGAATCACATCAGAATTCGTCGCGTATGGCGTATGTCATTGCCCGAATCAGGTCTCTGAGACTTTGATTTGAAAATAGACTCTGTATGCGATGTCAGAAATGAAAACATGTATTCACATTTAAGCAATTGCAGCAGCGACAACGCCGCCAGTAATCGTAATTCAACAAAAAAAACAGCGTCGCCGGGACTGATTGGCGCGTTGATTTTTTTTTGTGCGATAGCGCTCTTTCATGGGCAAACTTTTAAAAGACTGTACAACAGTGGTCAGCATGATCTGCGTGCCTACCTGGCCTGCGCACACGATATGATTGACGGTCGCCCCATATACAAAACCTATCACCGTGTCATTCCCGAAGACCCTATTCTGAATGATCACGTTCCGCCATTCGTATATCCGCCATTGCTTGGGGCATTGCTCATTCCCGCAACGGTGGTCGCCTACGATGATTTCAAACACGTCTGGTTCTTCCTGAATTTTTTCTTTCTGTTGCATGGTATATTCCTGGCAGTGTCAATTCTGCCCTTTGCGTCAAATCGCAGCATCGCCTTTTTGCTGGTGGGCGGCGTAATGCTTGGTTCAGACATGTTTCATTGGCTTCTCCATGCTGCCCAGGTGGATGCGTTTACCATCTGGCTTTCCACCCTGTCGCTGTGGTTTTTCGAAAAAAAGAAATGGATGGCCGGCGCGGTGTTTATCTGTCTCGCAGCATGGATAAAAATCACCCCGGGAATTTTTCTGGTGTACTTTCTGACTCGCGGCACACGCCGGTTTGCCATCTATGCGGCGGCAATCGGTATTGGTTTGGGTCTCATCCAATTCGCTGCTTTTCCGAATGATTTTTTGTACTTTTTTCATAAAACGCTATTCGAAAAAATGCCCACGCCATCGCGGGCGCCAACGATGCAATCCCTCTGGGCGCTCAGCGAAATGTTCCTTGTTCCAGGTAACGGCATAAACATTTTAAACGCCCCGAATCTGGTCCAACCGTTGCTGCTGATATTGAAAGCAGTAGTGGCCTTATTTGCGATTGCGGTAGTGCTTCGAAAACGGGTGGATGTGACAGGGCGATTTCTTGAATTCGCAGTATGCAGCTGTGTGGCTGTGCTGATCACTGACATGTCCTGGATGATGCGGTTCGTCTGGAATTTTATTCCGATAATTGCCATTCTTCATGTTATTTCAGGCGCCACAAAAAGATGGGAGAAATCACTTTTAATTCCGTTCGGGATTTTTCTTATTCTTCTCAATCTGGAAGTTGTATGGAAGGGGGCATTGGGAGAGCTTCAAGGCTGGAAGGCTGTGTTTGCGGCGGGGCCCGGCCTTTGTGCTTTATTTAGCGTCATTTTGCTGGGCACGCTCTGCATGATTCGCAGCCAATGGTCTGCGCCAATGCAATGGTTGATTGGGATCAATCGTTTATTCCGTGAAAGTTCGTGGCGGGGGTTACTGCGCAACCAGTATCGTGGGCGTTGCGGAAAGTGACATGGTGGTTTCGAGGGCGGTGTCCAGGGTGGTGGTGGTCTGTGTTTCGTGATAGTCCCACTGATACACGGTGTAGGTACCCTGCAATGTTGCGGGAATGCCGAGTTCCGCAGGGTTTGAATCGTCGGCAAAGGCTGCCCACAGCACAATCGCCTGCGCACCGTCCCGGGTAATAAACGCCTCACCATCCATCACCGGCTGCAGCGGCAGCTCTTCGCTGGTTTGCGCGTCGTACCGCGCGCCGCCGAGAACGTCATTCAACGTGGCGTATGCGGTTCCGGTCGGCGTAATCGACGCTTCGTCGATGGTTGTCAGACTCACGGTATCCTCAAACAGGCCCATAAAATCGTACGGGTCATCCGACGCTCCCACCGCCGCGCCATCGCTTAGAGTGAACCAATCGATGCCGTGTATTCCCGCAGCGTGGGCTTTAATCATGACTTTCATAATGTAGTTGCGGGCATACGCCTCGCCGCCCGGGTAATCGCCCAAGGGGAACCGGGGGGCGCCGCTTTCCGTGGTCTCCACGCCGACAACCGTCTTGTCCGCTGCTTCCAGCTCCGCCGCCAGTTCCTGATAGTGCGAAAGATACCCCTCCACCGCCGCATCAGAAGCACCGGAGGTGTAAATGGGATAGTGATGAAAGCTGAGTACATCGAAATACGCCCCTCCGGTTTGCGGATACTCATCCGTAACGGAACCGTCTTCCGGATTGTCGGAGTACCTTAAAATCGCATTTAAAAAACTCGCATACCCGATACCGCCGGTGGCAATCAACGCATCCGAATCTGCGAGTCTGGCAGCTTCTCGGGAAACACGCAGCATTCGAACATACTCATAAATCGACCCGTTAAATCTGGGAAGCTGTGCCGCGGTGGGCGGAGATGCTGACCAGGTCAATGTGTCGGACCAATTCGGAGTGTAATCCGGTTCATTCCAAATCTCCCACACCTTTATCCATTGCCGATACACCTGTACCGTGTCGTACACGTACTTGGCCCAATAATTTTCGGGGTTGATTTCTCCGTTTTCCAGAGTCACGGGTTCATACAGATTGACAGGGATATAGTACGCCAGCTCCCAGTCTTCGGCATCTGCCGGCGCAGTGGAATGTTCGCGAATCGGAGACGTTAAAAACGCAACCTGTGAGGTCATTCCCAGGGCGGCGTACGCATTCATGTCGTTCACTTCAATCTCGTACCCCCATTGACTCAGGTGTCGTTCCGGAAGACTGATGCGCTGGCTGTTGCATCCGGCGCGCGCTTCCAACTCCGCCTGCACATCATCGCCCCATCCCTGATTGCGATGTCCTCCGTTTATGCCGTACCGAAAGGTATCTCCCAGTGCACCGAACTGATTACTGATATCGCCATCTGTATCGGAATCGCCGTCGGAGTCTGTATCTGTATCGCCATCGCTATCTCCATCTGAATCTCCATCACTGCCATTGCCATCGGACACATCGTCTGAACAGCCCGGCGCCCCCAGCAGGCCCCATCCGACCCAGCATATCAACAGTATCGATTTAATGTTTGCCATCTACTCCCTTTCCGCGTGCAGCCCGATTCACAAGCCGGGCGTTTCAAAATAGTGATTCAACCATCGAGACAATCTTTTATTTATCTTACCGCGCGCTTCCGAAGCGTACACTATTTTTTACGACTATCTCGGGCATCGCAGCGAGTTTAACGGCGCCGAATTGAAAACGTTGTCTCGGCACCTCTTTATGTCATATTTACAGAAAGCATCTCGTGCGACATACACAGGAGGTCGTTGATGAATTCGCTCGCGTCTTGGTATTCCAGTTTTCGCTATTTCAGTTTCTTTCTTGCATCGTTTCTGTTGATATTCCTTGTCTGCCCACCGCTCGTCAGTCAGGAATCGGGCGGAGCAGATGTAAACATTCCGGTCCAGGCCACGCCGGACGAAGTAACTGAAGCTGTTAAAACCGCAATACTCACTGCGGGTTCCGGTCTCAGTCAGAAAGAAGCTCTCGAGTACGCCGAAGTATTGGTTCTATCAGCCAAAGGCGATTGGGCCGAGGTCGCTGAACTGGCTACCCACTCTCTTCACGAAGTGGCGGGCACTCTGGGAATGCTCAGCCGACTGGAAATGGTCTGCAACGGAGACTATTCCGGGGCTGCATACGATGCGATGGTTGAGGGACTCACCGAATTGATGAAAGCATCCGGGTATGGAGGTCCGGCGATGGTTTCCGTTGGACTGGTGTTGAGTGCGCTCAAGACCACTCGCGACTCTTTTGTGGCAGTGGCCGATACCAAAAAGGAACTCAACATTGAAATACTTTATTATCGTATAGAAGCCGACAAAGGGGTCACTCCGCAAGGTGGACTGCCGGTATTCTCGAACGAAAATCTCGAAAAACTGTACCAAAAACTGTGGGTGAATGGCGACAAACAATTGCTGCGCGACTACGCGTCATTGCGTTTGCCGGACAGCTCCATTCTCCCTTCCAACTTTATGACCGAAGGGGTTATCGAAACCCTCCGCCCCGGACAGAACAAAGAGAATGTTCTCAAAGTAATCGCATCCGTGATGGCCGACGTCAAAATCGTGCGTCAGAAACGTTTGGAGGCGGCGGCGAATGCGATTGAAGCGGCGAAACGTCGAAAAGCCGCCCGAATTGCGCTTGCAAAGGCGAGAAAAGCCTATCGAATTGTCAGCGAAATGAACCTTGCAAAAACGCTTGCCACCGCGTCACAAATCAATGAGGCCCAACAAGTGTACCACCGCGCCGTGCAGCAGTTCGACAAAACCCGTGCGTTAAAATCGCCGAAAACCGAGCATCAAGCCAACCAACGTGGCGAAAGCTGGAATCGCATAGCGCTGCTTTTTACAACCGTTGTTCACAACACTCGGCTCCTGTACAGAGACTCTCAGGTTGCTCTGCAACTGTATAACAGTGCGGTTGAAAAAGAATCCGAGTCGAAAGACTATGCACTTCAATTCGGACAACTGGCTGCATCCTTGAAAGACTCCCCCACCCCTTCCACAGCAACGGACACACCAACCACACCGACAAACGCAACTGCCGGCGAACCGCCCGCACCCAAAATTGTACAGTGCAAAACAGGTACGGTTCCGCTTCACTATTCCGCACCACCCAATGCCATCTGGAAATGCCAGAAAGAGTGTGACGACACTGAGGAATCGATTTACTACACTGAGACCGTTTTCGAATCCGGAACATTGCTCGAACGTGAAACCCTTTCATGCCGACCGGGTATGGCTGACGATGAACCGCCTCAAAAACCCGAACTCCCCGAGCTGCAGTGTGAACCGCCGACGAAAAAAGCGCTTCGCTATAACGACAAAAACCAAGAATATGAAACAATCTGTGAGGACAATATCGAAAGCAACCCCGCCGTCTGCGTTCAGGGGGCTCCCGGGTGCGCCGGATACAAACCACCTTCAATAAACTTCAACGCTCCTAAAGAAAACAGCATGTCCTATGGCGAACTGTTCGCCATTTCTCCCGAATTTGCGAAGCCGTTTCGAACACTCTATTATCAGGGAAAAACACTGGCCGACAACGCATTGCAACACCGTGAACGTATGGTTCAAATCTACCAGCGTCAGTACAGGATGGTAGACAAAATGGCGCGTATCTGCAGCAATAAGTTAATAAATGACGCCGGAAAAAACACATCATTATTCAGCCTTCCCTCCATGCGCAAGGCCAGTGTGTTCGCGACGGAAGATATCGACGCCTACGAGGTGAATCCAAACTTGCTGCAAAAAGATTTAAAAACGCTTCAGCGACTGCTCGCCCGCCTGACCGGCGCCGATAAGCGTTCCGCACGGTTGCAACGACAGTACGCGTTTGCTATCGATGACATGACCGCCGCTGCGCTGCTTTTCGCTGACAGTGCCAACCGATATTTGAAATGGAAAAATCAAAACAAACGGGCATTCAAAATCATTAACGATAATATTGCGTCTCTAATACCCGCCACGCAGCATCAAATCGATACCGGCACAGGACCGGAGCCCTTGCCGCAACAACTCAAACTCGACCTTGACGAGGCCACGGTATTGTCATCGTCTTGTGACGAAATTCGACACAGCATCGACATCATCGGCACCAACGAGCGCAAATTGTTCGCGGTAGTCGCCACTTTAACCGCGAACCGAAACGCCGACAAGAACACTTTTCTCGCATTCGAGAAGGGCACATCTACCGCCAAAGGCCCGACCTCTGCGAGTGCGGCCTTTCCATCTGATCAACTGGTGATGCTTGCTGAACAAATTACTCAGTTTGAAAAACGACTGTTGGGAAACACGCTCCACATCATCACCGTCATTGATGGTCGTGTGGTGCAGGATGAAACTATCGCCATTGTGGCAAAAGGAACAATGGACAAACTGCAACAGCTGAAGCTGCTGCTGCAGCCTACGATCAATGCTTCATTCGGTATCGCGCAAAAGCACACCGATACACTTTCGGCCCTGAAAGTCATTTTAGGCAAGTTAAAGCAACTTACACCGGACGCAGCAAATTTCAACAAAATGAATGAACTGATGATGTCGGCATTCACACTTCCCGACCTTTTTACCGGGGAAATGGATGCAACCGGCGCTCCCACTGTGTTTCCCGAATTGGAGACGGCATTTAAAGAGATTATGTCGCTTCAGCAACGCTTCATAGACGCACAGATGGCAAGTCATCCCCACCCTTAATACCTCTATGAATAATGATTGCCCGGTGTACACATCTATTTTACACGACCGATGACTTTCCCGGTCGATGCCGATGAC
>JAFGXQ010000192.1 GCA_016936575.1 Deltaproteobacteria bacterium | reverse complement strand
TATATTGAAATTACGAGTTCAGTGCGCTGTGAACCGCCCCCACCAGTACGCCTTGCACACGAAACAAAACGAACTACATTTAGGGAAACATCAAAAATTTAAAATCGAGCAAATTCATATGCTTGTACAACAGAAAAACAACGCTGAGACTACCGCACCGTGACCCAAACCCAGACCCCAAACCGACCTGAATTCGCATCCGCACTGAAACATGTGCGGGAACAGATCACCGACCAAATCTGGCTGTACGCGGCTATCATTGTGCCGCTTTTATGGGGAATATCCATATGGCGATTTACCCACGGAGAATCTGTCGATCTGGCCTTTACTCACTTTCTCACAGGCGTGCTCACCATCAGTATCGCTGTCTATCGCCGCAAATTGCCCTTCTTTTTCAAAGCGGGTCTACTACTGGCGTTCTGGAGCGCAATGGGTACGGCCGGCATTTTCTATTTCGGCTTGGTGGGCGCCGGCCACATTATGCTGATAGGAGGGAGTTTTCTCTCGTTCATCATGATTGGAATACAACTCGGAACCCTGTATGCCGCGTTCAACGGGGTTATTCTACTGGCGTTCGGCGTTTCCATTACCCAGCATTGGGTTCAACCGATCACAGATATTTCAGTTTACGGCACATCAACCACGGCATGGGCGTCCATTCTGGCGATTTTCATTCTGCTGACATTGCTTGCAAGAGTCGCCCTGAAAAGCATCACAGAAAAAATGGCGGATGCATTCAGTCAGATACTGAAAAGTGAGCAGAAATATCGCACAATTTTCAACGCGTCCAGCGACGCCGTTTTCATTCATGATGCAGAAACCGGCATCGCTATTGATGTAAACGACGCCATGTTGGCCATGTACCAATGCAACCGCGACGATATTGTGAATAACCCCGATGGACCTATCCGGTTCTCATCGAACGCTCCACCGTATACACCCGATGTCATCCCTCAGAAGATACAGCTGGCCAAAAGTGACGGCCCTCTGACCTTCGAATGGCAGGCCCGAAAAAAAAATGGGGAACTCTTTTGGGTGGAAGTCACGTTACGGTATTCAGAAATTGAAGATGAAAAACAGGTCATTGCCGCGGTTCGGGACATTACCGAGCGAAAACGTGCCGACGAAATTCTGGTGCAAAGCGAAAAAATGCTGTCCGTCGGTGGGCTCGCGGCCGGCATTGCACACGAATTGAACAATCCGCTGTCGGGAATGATGCAGAACGCTCAGGTACTTCAAGAGCGGTTCGGAAACCTGGACTCACCGAAAACCCGAAAGGCAATTGACCAAATCGGTATCGATAAAGAAAAATTATCGCAGTTTCTGGATCACCGAAAATTATTGGAATCTCTTCACTGCATTCGAATCACCGGTCAACGCGCCTCCGAAATAATCACCAACATGCTGCGCTTCGCCAGAATGAGCAATGACGAATTCATTCCTGAAAACATCCCGTTGCTGTTGGACCGAACGTTGGAACTGGCCCAAAGTGATTTCAGTCTGAAAAAACACTACGATGTGAAACAGATTAAAGTTCGAAAAAAATACAGCGAGGACACCCCGAGTGTGTATTGTGTTCCCACGAAAATTCAACAGGTGTTTCTAAATATCCTTCGAAACGGCGCCGAAGCGATGCACGAAAAAGGAGACGCGTTTATTCAGAACGAAGCGCAGTTCACCTTACGTGTGTACGCAAACCCGACAACCGACGAAGTCATAATTGAAATCGAAGACAACGGCCCCGGCATGTCCGAAGAAAACCGAAAACGTATCTTTGAGCCCTTCTACACCACCAAGCCGGTGGGAGAAGGAACCGGTCTGGGGCTCAGCGTATCGTACTTTATTGTAGCCAACAACCATCGCGGCACTTTGCTTGCGCAATCCACACCGGGAAAGGGAACCACATTTACTATTTCACTCCCTGTGGTTCCGACGCAGGGAATACCGCCGCTGACCAGCACACCGGCAAGTGCAAAACGACCAGCCTGACCGCTGTTTTTCAGTCTTCCATCAACGGTTCAAACAGCCACATGCCGATGGCGACGAACAGAACATCGATGACCACCACCAAACGAAGATACTCCCATGCCGCTCCCGCTGTTCCCGAAGACACCGCCGCCTGCGTGGCTTTGGCGCACAATATCAAAATCGGAGACACCAGCGGCAGCAACACCACCCCCAGTACCAAATCCCTCACGGAAGTGCGAACAATCATCGCGCCGAACAGCGCACCCACCGCGCAGAAACCGAGAATACCGAGCAGCAGTGTGGGTGCGACCACATTCAAATTTTCGAGCAGCGGCGTATGAAAAAACAATTCCACAATAGGAATCAACAACGAACCGATAATAGTTAGAAACGTCATCAAGCCCATTATTTTACCGAGATAAAACCCGGTTTTCGATGCGGGCGAGAGCAACAACCCGCTCCACACCCCCATCTCTCGCTCCTTCAGATAACTGCGACTGATGGCCAATACGCCCGAAAAACAGATGGCAATCCACAGTGCCCCGGCGCCGGTGCGAACGGAATCGGCTTTATTCAAATCAAATGCAAACGCACACAATACAACTACCAGTAAAGCGAACACAAATGTTGACGTCACGATTTGCTTACTCTTGCGTTCAATCAGCATATCTTTTTGAAAAATGCACCAGGCCGATTTCCACAAATTCATTAAACGCCCTCCACCAGCATGGTAAGAATGTCGTCGCTGGAACATCGCCCTGTTTCATGAGCGACTTCCCCCATCTGCAACAACACCACACGAGTACTCACCTCGGCCACCAGGGCGGGGTCATGAGAAACAATAAACGTGATGCCGGCCTTGTCCCGGTGTTCGGCCACCAACTGTTCAATCAGCCCGATGGCCCCTCGATCAAGTCCAGACGCAGGTTCATCCAGCAGCAGCACATCGGGGGCGGCCAACAGCGTGCGCGCCAATGCCGCCCGCTGCAACTGACCTCGCGACAATACACCCACCGGGCGATTGGAAAAAAATTCATCGAGGCGAAACTGGGTTTTCATTTTTTGCACCGCGTCATCGCCCACATTGTACAAAGACGCGAACAACTTCAGATTTTCCTCACACGACAGCTCCGGATAGACGAACGGTTTGTGTGACAAATATCCGATGTGCGCGCGGCTCTCCGCTGTAGCCGGCGCACCGTTTATCTGAACCGTGCCGAACGTGGGTTTCATCATTGTGGATAAAATCGAAAGCAGCGTAGACTTTCCGGCGCCGTTTTTACCAATCAGCGCGACCACTTCCCCCGGCGACACATCAAGCGACACATTGCAGAGCGCCCGTTTGGCGCCGAACAGTTTGGTCACTTCAGAGACCACCACTTTGCCGATGATGCGCGACGATTCCATTCGCTTCAGTTCTCATCTTTCTGCGGCGAGGCCGATGGGGGCATCACCGAACGAGCGGCCATCCAGAAAGCGACAACCAGCGCGAGCGCCCCCAGAAATACAACACCGCCTGAAACCCCATGCCACAGAATACCAACACTGAGCACACCGCCGCCCACGACCATTCCGATGCCGAGCGGCACGATCTGTCGGCGCAGCGTCCGGTTCATCTCCAGCAACTCGCGCAGCCCGCCTTTTCGCATGGCAAGCAGCGTGCCGATAACGAGTAAAACACCTCCCACCCATATCCAAAACACCAACGGATTCACCAACACCTTAATCACCGCGCGATTTTTGCGAAACTCGGTTTCACCCAGAATGAAAAAGTGATCCCTGGCCGGGTTGGTGAGAATGGTCACTTCGCTGGTGGGCTGTTTCGGATGAGAATGATACAGATATCGGGCCGGTGAAACCACCTGCACATGCCCGTCTTTATACGCCACCTCAAGGTCAGCGAACACCGCTTCTCGTTCGTGATTCACATCGGTGCGCAACCCCATGAAGGTCACTTTGGCATCATCGATGTACATGAACTCACCGCGCCCCATATTGGCCTGGCGCTCGCTGACAAGCCCTCCCCCGGTAAACCCGATGTACATCAGCACCACAGAAAGATGCACCAACTGCCCGCCCAGTCGCACAATATTGCCGCCAAGGTAGCTCTTTCGAATCTGAATGAGCAGTGCGCCCGCCACAAACACCGCCAGGCCCGCCGCAATCGCCGGCGCCACCGACATGGCGCCCCCCAGAGACGGCCGCTGTCCCACCAGCCATCCCGAAACCACCGCCAATCCGGTCAACGCCCCCACCTGCATCAACAGTTGCTTTTTGCGTTCGCCTGACAGCGACGATTTGCCGCCGGGTAACAGGGTACATGCGCCGATGGTTGCAAACAAAGTAAGGCCGATCGGTACCATCCACTTATTGAAAAACGCGGGGGTTACCGTGGCTTTTTCGTTCTTGAACACTTCCACAAACAGCGGCCACATGGTGGCGATTCCCACAAACAACACCGACACCACAAACAGCCAGTTGGTGACTTCAAACATCCACTGTTTGCTCCAGGTGTCGTAAGTCTGGTTCGGGGCAAGCGCCTTGAACCGGATACTCAGCAGATAAATGTACCCGACCAGCACGGCAATAATGGCCCCCAGCAAATATGGACCTTCAGTGGCTTCGCTGAACGCGTGCACCGACTGAATCACACCGCTGCGGGTCAGAAAGGTACCGAACAGTGTAAGTAAATAGGTCACTACAATCAGCGAGAGATTCCAGCGACGAAAAATTCCCCACCGGCGCTCCGCCATCATGGAGTGAACCAACGCGGTGGCTGTGAACCAGGGCATTAACGACGCATTCTCAACCGGGTCCCATCCCCAGTAGCCGCCCCAGCCCAATTCTTCATATGCCCAAACCATGCCGAGAATATTTCCGATGCTGAGAAAAATAAACGCGAACAGCACCCACGGCCGAAGCGCAGACAACCAATCGGATTCAATTTTTCCGGTTGCCAACACGCCGATGGCCACGCTGAGCGGCACCGAGAACCCGGCAAAACCGATAAACAATGTGGGCGGGTGAAACACCATGTATGGATTGCGCAGCAACGGATTCATACCGAAACTGGTCAGTGGGTCTTCGCCGTTCAGCGTAAACGGGTTCGATTGTGTAAGCACCAACAGCCAGAAAAAAATGGCGATGGCTCCCATTACGCCCATGGACGTCCGAAACACGTCGCGGTCCTTTGTATGCAGCCAAAACGCCATGGCGGCTGCAAACCACGATTGCAGCACCGCCCAGAACATCAGAGACCCCTGTTGTCCTCCCCAGAGCGCGGTCACCAGAAATCCGAGCGACATGGTGCGATCGGCATACCCGCGAACATAGGTCACACGATAATCGTGAGTGACCAGCAGAAACACCAGCACAATCGCTGCCACTGTTCCCATCAGGGCTGCGGAAGCAAATAAACGTCGCGCTGCGTCAACGTAACGGTCCTCTTTTTTCCAAAGACAAAGTATAGATGCCGCAAGCGTAATCACTGCGGTCGCGATAATCGACAGTTCACCAAATTGAGCCATGTATTATTTCACACAAACCGCCTTCACGAGAGCGGCTCCCGGTTGTCACAAGTTCCCGGTGTTATTACTCGAAAAACCGGTATTTGTGAACTTCTTTACGGAACCTATTGTAATCATTGATTTTAGACGTGCCAACAAGGCGCTGCACACACATATGCGGGGGGCCTGGACGCCACTTTGCGGATTTTCGAGACGTATCGATTCCCCTGACTACGCTATTGTCCGAGCAACGCGTTCAGCACTTGGGTGTAGGTATCTTTGGGCTGGTCGTAACTGAAAAGCAGCGAATGCGAATTTCCACCGTTGCATTGCGCAGCGGAAAAAGAGTTCAGCCAGGAGTTTTCGTCGTTGACTCCCCAGAACGTCAGCCCGGTGCATTTCGGTCTGGCCACGCACGCAGCGGTAATATCGTGATACAACTGAGCCTGCTGCGCTTCAGAGATAAGCCCGCCGCACAGATTGATGTCCATTTCTGAAATCACCACGTCCAGTCCCAGGTCGATATAGAAATCCATGTTGTCGGCAACTGCCTCTACCGTTGGAATGTTGTTGGGGGGGCCGATGTGCATCTGAAAGCCGACGCCGTCAATGGGCACGCCGCGATCCACCAACCCCTGAATCATCTGGCGGGCAAAATGAGACTTGTCGTTGTCGGCGTCAATACTGTAATCGTTATAATACAGTTTCATGTCGTACCAGCCATGGCTGTCCGCATAATTTCGAGCCATCTGAAACGCCATATCGATGTATTCGTCTCCGATTTGGGTATAAAACACCGATGGCCTCATTCGGGCATTGCCGTCGCCGGTGTCGGCATCGGTTAGAATCGCCTCATTCACCACATCCCAGGAATGAATGCTGTCACCCCAATGGCCGATTACATTCTCGATATGGTTCTGCATGATCCCGAGCACTCGTTCGCGCCCCTGCGCCTGCTCCACCCAACTGGCCAACTGACTGTGCCATACCAGACAATGCCCCTTCACCTTGATCCCCTGCGGGGTTGCGGCGTTCACAATGGTATCGGCATTCCAGTAGGTAAATACATTCTCGGTGCCCTCCAGATATTGCCACTTCATCTCGTTTTCTGCGGTCCAATAGTTAAAATGCTGCGCGGCGATACCGCCCGTATTGCTGCTGGAAACCGCCGTCCCGATCAACAGAGGGGGATTCAGACAGGCGCCGCCATCACGAATATTGGTAACCGACATGTCACATGGCATACGGATGTCCGCATCGCTGTCGCTGTCCGCATCGGTATCGCTATCCGTATCACTGTCCGCATCGCTGTCGCTGTCCGCATCGGTATCGCTATCCGTATCACTGTCCGCATCGCTGTCACTGTCCGCATCGCTGTCGCTGTCCGCATCGGTATCGCTATCCGTATCGCTATCCGTATCACTGTCCGTATCACTGTCCGTATCACTGTCCGTATCGCTATCCGTATCGCTATCCGTATCGCTATCCGCATCACTATCTGTATCACTATCTGCGTCACTATCCGAATCGCTGTCTGTATCACTATCCGAATCGCTGTCGCTATCGCTGTCGCTGTCGCTGTCGCCATCACTATCACTGTCGCTATCGCTGTCGCCATCGCTGTCGCCATCGCTGTCCGCATCCGAATCCGTATCACTGTCGGCGTCATTTGTTCCCACATTGTCCCCGTCATCCGCCGTACATCCGGTAGCAAACAGAACCCCCATCTGTGCTGCACACCAAACGCCCATCCAGAAAAGAACAACATTCATTTTCGTCTTCATGTTGCCGGTACGCGTCCATCCAATTATCTTCATTTTGCATCCTCTCTTTTCCGTTGCTCGAAATGTTTTTCACGTACATTTCGGCCACCAGTACCGTGTCCAATCCGTTCGGCTCACATTCATTGCCGCAATTGACGAGCCGTTTGCCACGTTTGAACCCACAACATGTCGCAAGCGGGGGCATTTCAGAAAGGATTCACCATGAACATATTCATCACCGGCGGCACCGGATTCATCGGGTCATGGGTTGTAAAAGAATTGCTCCAGTTTCATCCTGACGCCGACCTGGTCCTTTTAGCTCGCAATCCGAATAAAATTCCCGAATTTCAAACCCATTCGCGCATACAAATCGTCCACGCCGAGTTGTCGGATTTTTCCCGCATCAAAGAGGCCATGAGCGGATGCGACACATGTATTCACATCGCCCTCGGCTGGGGAGAAACGCCGCTGACGATGCTCGAAAACGACACCCGCTGCACCGTTCACCTGCTGGAATGTGCGGCCAATCTCAAAATGAAACGATTTATTTATACCAGTTCCACTGCGGCCGGCGGTCACGATCGCAGCTACATCGCCGAAACCTCCGACCCGCTGCCCGCAGACTTGTACGGCGCCACCAAACTGGCCAGCGAAGCCTACGTTCGCGGTGTGAGTTCCCAGCTCGGGCTCCCCGCACATATAATTCGCCCGGGCTACACCTTCGGCAATCCATCATTCCCCGGCGCCACGCCCCAGGTGGACCAACGCTTCCACAATATCGTACGCGCGGCACTGAAAAACGACCCCATCCAGTTGACCAAAGAAGACGGCACCCAATTCATTTCCGCAGCCGCGCTGGCGAAATTATACACCGGCTGCATGAATCTGAATGATTCGTGCCAAACCTTTTACGGGTTGGGAACCCGTTTTGTCACCTGGGAGAAAATCGCTGAAATGGCGGTGTACAAAACCGGCTCATCCTCAAGAATCGTGCTTGATGACAAAGGCTGGGCCAAAGGCACCGCCAATTTCGATGTAAAAAAAATCAACCGGTATTTCGGCATATCCACCGATCCCCTCGATGAGATCGACACCCACCTGGACTGGCTGATTGAAACCCTTCGCCAGGATTTGTAACGCAACTCCATCAAGAGACATTTGACAAATCGGAAGGAACCAACATAAAGTGCCCGGATTGAATACGACGCCGAAGGGCATACATCATGAGCATTACAGGAAAATTAGTCATTATCGGGAGCGGCATCGCCGGGTTGAGCGCCGCACGGTCCGCCAGGCGGCGATATCCGCATGTGGACATCACCATCGTCTCTGAGGCGCCCACCGGTTTTTACAACCGCATCGCATTGGGGGCGTACGTCACCGGCAAACGCAGCACCGCCGAACTGCACACGTTTGCCCATCACCTGTTCGCCGCCGAGCGCATCCATACCTGTTTCGGCGTGCGTGTGGCCCACATCGATGCAGACCACCGGCAGGTGACGCTCGTCGATGGCACCGCATTGGCTTACGACAAATTAATTCTCGCGTTGGGGGCGTCCCCCGTTCTTCCCCCGATTCCCGGTGTCCGGGAAAACGGCGTTTTCACCCTGTGGACCCTTGACCATGCGAAACAACTGAAAGCGGCTCTCACCAAAGCCCAACGCGTCACGATAATCGGCGGCGGTGTACTCGGTGTGGAAGCCGCCCTGGACATCACCGCGACCGGAAAAACCGTTCACCTGGTGGAAGCTGCGGGCACGCTCATGCCCCATTTGCTCGAAGAAAAGAGCGCCCGCTCGGTGGGCCGCACATTGACCCAGCGCGGTATTCATGTTGTGTTGAACAGTCAAGCGGAGCAAATCATTCAGCTTGGCACCGCATTGAGCACTCAACTGCCGGGCCGTTCCATTGAAAGTGACCTCGTACTTGTTTCAATTGGTGTGCGACCCAACCTCCAACTGGCGGTCGATGCCGGTCTGCGCACTGCAAACGGCATTGTCGTCAATAACACGTACCATACCAGCAACCCCAACATTCTGGCCTGCGGAAACTGTATTGTACAGCCGAAGGGGGAAACCCTGCTATGGAACCCGGCCAAAGAACAAGGATGGGCCGCGGGAAACAACGCTTTTTCAACACACTCCGTCGCTCCGTCACGTCCGGCGCCGGTTCATTTAAAAAGTGAGTCAATACCGATTTTTGTATTGGGCAATCCCAAATCCGTTTCGACAACAGCCGTATGCATTCGCGAAAACGACGTCGAGCGGGGCGTTGAGCGCGTCGTATACATTTCAACCGACGGAAAATTGGAGTACGCCATGCTGCGCGGTGATGTGAACGGATTTCACGAGCTGGAGCGATGGTTCAAAACCGAGCAATCCCTTCCTGACCACTATCGCACCGCATCCACCGTGACATCATTGCTGGCAAAAGCCCTGGAGTCTGAGCCATTCACCAAAACCGCCTGGACCTGTGATGTGTGCGGGTACACCCACGAAGGAAACCTGCCGCCCCACATCTGCCCCGTTTGCAGCGTTGGAAAAGACCAGTTTTTAGCGGCATAAGAGCCTACGAGAATGATATGAGCGACAATAAATATGATGCGATAGTGATCGGCGCGGGAATGGGGGGCTTGAGCTGCGCCCTCCATCTGGCGAAAAAATCCATGAACGTGCTGGTTCTCGAAAAACAGCCCAAGGTGGGCGGTTACGCACAGAACTTTCTACGCGCCGGGTATGATTTCGATGTATCGCTGCACGTGCTGAGTGCAATGAACAAAGACGGCGGGCTTCATCAATTATTCGATTACATGCAGGTGCTCGACAAACTTGAAGTGACCGAACACTCGCCGATGTTCACCTCGGTGTTTCCAGATGCGACCTATCGTTTACCCTCCCGAGAGGAAGGGCGGGCGTACTTAAAATCGACGTTTCCCAAAGAAGCCGACGGTATCGACAAATTCATTCACATTATGGAATCGATTATTGAAGCCAACACCCGACTGTTCTGGAGCGGCGAAGTCGACATCGACAACTTTTTTCCCGCGCGTTATTTCAAACGCACCTATCACGAATTGTTGCAGGAATGCTTTACCGACAAAAGGCTGTTCGGTCTGATGGGGCAGTTGTGGCAATCCACCGGACTTCCCAACGAACGCTGCGCGGCGAACTGGGCGGCCGAGGTGTTCGGTTCTCATTTGGTTACAGGCAACTACTATGTAAAAGGGGGGGGGCAACAGATTTCAAATGCCATGGCGCAGACCCTTTGTGAAGCCGGCTGCACGGTGCGCACGTCATCTCTGGTGCACAAGGTCCTGCTGAAGGAACGCACCGCAGTCGGCGTAGAACTGGAGAGCGGAGAACAAATTCCGGCTCCCATTATTGTGGCCAATGCAAACCCGCTGCAAACGTACTTCACGCTCATCGGCAAGGAGCACCTGGCCAAGCCGTTCGTTTACAAACTGGGCACACTCGAACCATCCGCTTCATTGCTCACACTGTACCTGGGGCTCGATTGCCCGGGCAGAGAGGCGGGGGTTCTCGATCACACTACGTTCATCAACTTCGATTACAGTAACCTGCGCACCTACAACGCGGCGATGAACGAAGCGTACCACACCACCGACTATATCATCAGCGATTACACTGATGAAGGCAGCAACACCCACCCACCGGGTAAAGGGATTGTACAGATCCTCGAAGTGGCGCCGGGAAAAGCGTGGACCGAAATTTCACGCGATGAATACGAACAGAAAAAAGCGCAGGTGACCGACATCATATTGAAGAAAGTCGCCCTGCAATACCCCCACCTGGCCAAACACATTGTGGTGGCCGAGTTGGGCACCCCTCGCTCAATGGAAATTTACAGTCGCAACCCCTACGGTTCGGTATACGGTTTTGCGCAAACGCCCGAACAGGCCGACAACTGGCGTTTCGGGGTGGCGTCCATTTTTCAGGGGCTCTACTTCACCGGCGCGTGGGCCAGAGGCGGCGGCGGCGGCTACATGGGCAGCGTGGTAAACGGACGGGTCGCGGCCAACCAGATTCTGTCGCGGCATATGTGGCGAGGACAAGAAAAAACATTTGATGTGGCGGTGAAACGTGAATTCACCATTCACCGAAAATCTGAAGCGACAAAACAAACAACGGTGCGCCCAAATCAGTTTCAATATACACTCTCTCAAAATGATATTTCCCCACTCGGTGAGCTCACCTCTAAAGCTGCGGTTCGTTTCATGGACGATGCTGCAAACCAGTACATAAACGCCCGTCAACCGGAGTTGCGGCAGCGCTGGAAAACAATTGAGGGGACCACCCCATGGCACACTTCATTTTTCCAAATGCGTTTTGTGTTCGTTCCGTACAACACAGTGATCGCCGGAGACACAATCAATATCGATGTGGAATTCGAGCCGGGGGAGGCAGGCAAAGGTGGATTCACAATGAACATTTTCTCAGCCCAGTCAGCAAAAAAGCTCGCAAACGCCGGCGGCAGAGTACTGATTCGCCCGCTATCCAGTCATCGGCAGTAAGATTTTATAATGGTCACCGTCCTGAGATTTCAAATCCAACGGCAAATCGGACACGCTTCCACCACGTGCCCACGCGCGGGGCAGTAGGCCCGACCGAAATAGATGATCTGAAGATGTCGTTTGTTCCACTCTTCTTTTTTAAAAAGGCGCTTCAAATCTTTTTCGGTCTGCTCTACGGATTTTCCGTTCGACAGCTTCCAACGTTTTGCCAATCGATGAATGTGGGTATCCACCGGAAACGCCGGTACGCCGAACCCCTGGGCCAAGACCACACTGGCCGTCTTGTGTCCCACCCCCGGCATTTTTTCAAGCGCCTCAAAGGATTCGGGAACCGTACCGCCATGCTCGCTTACAATAATGTTGGATAGCCCCACCAATGCCTTTGATTTTGACGGCGAAAGCCCACAAGGGCGAATAATCTCGCGCACAGCCTCCACGTCAGCGGCTGCGAGCGCGTGCACATCTGCATATGCATCAAAAAGGTGCGGGGTAACCAGATTTACCCGTACATCGGTACATTGGGCTGAAAGCACGGTAGCCACCAGCAAAGAAAAAGGATCCACGTGATCAAGTGGAATCGGCGGTGCGGGAAACAGCTCGTCCAGAATGTTTTCAATCTTTTCAACGCGCTGTTTTTTATTCATTTACAACCGCTATCAATCACCCGAACAGGTGGGCGTGCAGGGAGGTAATTGCGTCGTTGAGTCGCTCGTTTTCGAGCACCACACTCAAGTTGGTGGTTGCCCCGGAATGCGTGATAAACAGCACGTTAATATCTTTGAGCGCCGTAAACACTTTCGACCCGATTCCGGCGGTCTGGCGAAGCGCTTCCCCCACCACACTCACAATGGCAACGTTGTGGGTCACCGTAACCGTGGCAACCTCTTCAAGCTCTTTGGCCAGAACCGGCACCACATCGCCGTCGTCCACCGTAACCGTGATATTCACCTCAGAAGTGGCAATGTGATCCACCGAAATATTCAACCGGTCGAACACTTCAAACACTTTTCGCAAAAAACCGCTGGCGCCGAGCATACGCGTTGAATACACATTGATGAGCGCCTGATTCTTTTTATATGCAATCGATGCCGCAGTGGTGTTGTCAACGTTCGGTGCGCGAGACTTCAATATTTTTGTACCGGGGCTGTCCTGCTTGTAGGAGTTGCGCACTGTTACCGGCACCCCCGCTTCCACGGCAGGTTGGATAGATGCGGGATGCAGCACCCCTGAACCGAGAAATGTCAACTCCGATGCTTCCTCGAAGGTGATTTCACTCAACGGTTTGGCATCGCTGACGATGCGGGGATCCGCAGTCAAAATACCGTCCACGTCTTTCCAGAATTCCAGTCCGGTCGCCGCCACGCTGCGGGCAATCACGGACGCGGTCAAATCAGAACCGCCGCGCCCCAATGTGGTGATGATCCCCTTCGGATTGGCCCCGACAAAACCGCCGACCACCGGCACCTGCCCCTTTTTGCACAGCGGCACCAACACCGATGTACACTGAGACTGCGTTTGGGCAAAATCGGGTTTTGCCGCGCCCCAGGTGCTGTCCGTCGCGATCACCGTTCCTGGGTCAACACTCACTGCGTCAATTCCACGGGAGGCCAGACTGCCGGCCAAAATCGGCGCACTCATCCGCTCTCCCAGCGCCTGTACCGCATCGCGGCTTCGCATCGATACATCTCCCAATCTCTCCATCGCTGAAATCATATCTTTCAGCCGCTTGATTTCAGGCTGCACTTTTTCAAATGTAATGTTCTGCTGCGCCTCATCGGTAACGACTTCTTTAATCAGCGCCAGGTGTTTCGCTTCGATGGACTCGGCAATCGCCATCGCGCCGGGCTTGTTGTCATCGAGCAAATCCAGTATCTCCACCAGTCTGTCGGTGGTGTCGCCGGTGGCGCTGACCACCACAATCGGCTGCTCCGCCACCCGCGCCGAAATGATTCCCGATACCCTGTCCACCGCTTCTGCATTCTTCACTGATGTTCCGCCGAACTTCATCACTAACATGTCGCGTGCCTTCTCTGATTCTACAGTTCAATCTGCTCGTCTTCACCAAGCAGAGCTACGGTCGACATCCGACCTGTTCTCATTACAAACACTAATGTACTCAGCCGGAGTACAAAACAGTCGCCTTTTAAACACAGACGTGTTACATTTTTCAAGGAGAATTTGAACATTTTTGCCTGAACCGCAACAAACTGCTTGTCGATATTAAATGTTGTACGTTATGAGCGGCTCATGTTTATCGCATTCGACCTCGATGGAACGCTCGCCGACCCCAGCGATGGTGTCACAAACGGAATCAATCATACCCTGGAGCGCCTGGGTTTACCGCGACGCCCCAAAGAAGATCTATTGCACTATATCGGCCCGCCTACGGAATGGATTTTCGGTGACATACTGCAGACGACCGATATGGAACGCATCAATCGGGCGCGCAGCATTTTCACCGAATACTATCGAACCACCGGCTATCGCCATAATTTCTTGTACGCAGACAGTCTTTCCCTCGTTCAAAGCCTGAATGAACACGGGCACCACCTGGTGGTGGTTACCTCCAAATCCGAATCCGGCGCCAAAGCCGCCGCAGCGCATTTTCGGTTGGCCGACTATTTCAGCGGAGTCTTCGGAAGGATAAACGACTGCTCAAAAATCGACTCCCTGCGAATGGCGCTGACCACGTCCGATACCCGTCCGGCGGTGATGATTGGAGACCGTAAATTTGATATTGAAGCAGGCCGAACACTGGACTGTCTCACCGTCGGGGTCACATACGGATTCGGAACCGTGCAGGAACTCACCGACGCACGCGCTGATCACATTGTACACTCCCAAACCGAACTGCTGACCCTGCTGCAAACCCTCTGATTTTTAGCCCCAGTATAATTTGATGTATTTGCTATAATGAATGGCTCATTTTTTTGATTAAAAATTTTTGAACACATTCTCATCACAATTTCAAAATACTGAAATAATTAAAATAAATGGCATTTTACCCCAGACAGCTCTTCTGTTGCAAAACCTGCTGATTACACATATATTGCAATTGATTTTAACCAAATCGCTTTAGAAGAAAGGTCTTATTTCATGAAAAACGCCACCATTATTCTCATAATACTATTCGCTGCACTGACAGGTTTATTGGTGCTCGGTTGTGGAGATGACGTCCCGAACGGAGAGGGCAGCCAAACCGATGCTGACGCCGATACCGATGCCGACAGTGACTCAAATGCCGACAGCACTGACACCAACGATACCGACCACAGCACAGATGAACCGAGCACTGACGATTCCGACCCTGCAACGGTTGCGCCCCTTCGGATAGAAGCGGAATGTGCATTGGATGCATTCGCAACAGAGTGTCTGGAAGTCACCGGTACAAACTCCGAGCTCCCCGATGTGGACGGATGGGGCGGAATATATCCCTCTCTCTCCAGCGACGGACAAGTGGGCTATACCAACGGCGGTTCGTGGTTTGCTTTCGCGAATATTGATTTGTCTTCGTACAACGTCATCACCCTGAACTACAGCACGGCTGAAGGGGAAGGCCAAAATCTGGGTACCGGATTCTATATTCGACTCGATAGTCCGGATGGTCCGAATGTGGCGTTTGCGGCGACCTCATTCACGGATTCAGGATGGGCTGTCTACGCAACCACCTCGGCCATACTCCCCGAGTCCGCGACCGGTTCTCATACAGTGTACTTTGTCGCAGCGGTGGGACAGATCAACAACGGGAATGTGGACTGGGTCGAGTTTTCATATGACGCCGACGCCGTTCCCGTAGACACCGACACCTGGGAGGACGGCTCGCTGCTCATCGAAGCCGAATGTGCCATTGACGCGTTCAATGCCGCGTGCACAGGTGTGGACGGTTCGAATTCAAATCTGGAAGACGTGGACGGCTGGGGAGGGAACTATCCGTCTCTGTCCAGCACAGGCCAGGTGGGCTATACCAACGGCGGTTCATGGATTGCCTTTGCCGGTATCGACCTGACCGACTTCAGCAAAGTCACCATTCACTACACGTGCGGTGACGGCGAAGGCGAAACCCTGGACACCGGATTCTGGATTCGACTGGATGCTCCGGATGGTGACAATGTCGGTATTCTGGAAACCATATTCACCGGCGGCTGGGACTCCTGGACCGACACCACTGCCGACCTCACCGCTGCCGCCACCGGTGTGCATACCGTTTACTTCGTCGCCAATTACGTGGGCAAAAACAACGGCAACATCGACTGGATTCGCTTCCACAATTAGTTGAATTTTCTTGGGACTATGTACACAGAAGTCCACAAGAATACACAGAAATACACCTCTATTTGGATAACTTATTGGAAGACTTTTTCAAATCTATGAATTGTACGAGGTAAGACCAATGCCATTGGTTTAGGTATATTCAGATTTAGAAAACTGGTTACAGTCTTGTATAGGCGGCAGCGTCAGTGGAAGTAAAAATATCTTTTGCGGCCTCTGTGTGGGCGCAAACAGGGTTGATTGCTGGGCTCAATCGACTTTTGTGTCGGCGGTAGTGGGTACATATTGTGCGGGGTTGCCGCATATCGCCTTTTAGTTTTACGCGCATTTTCCAAAAAACAGCAGCGGTCCGGGCACCCAGAGCAAGCAGTTTTGATGACATGGAGAGGGAGCCCAGCACTGATGTTATTTCATGTTGTAGTTGTGAGGCCTGTTGTTGTTCCCGGGGAGATGCATTGGTTTTCAGTACTTCGAGCATAGGACGGTATTCCTGGGTTCGTTTTGCCATTTGCGCCATCCTGGCGTTGGTGTGCGGGTTGTCGTTTGATGCGGCGGCAAGCGTTTTATATCCACGAAACGCGGTTTTAATCATCCGATACACCGAACTGAAATTGGCTTCATACTCCATCTTAAAAGCGCGGTTGAGCCAACGCTCTGCGGAGTCATCGGGAAACGCAGGGTGCCGCCAATTGAGCACCTGCTGGCCATGCCAGTCTTCAAAAGGCAGGTCATCTCTGATTAATCCTTTTCCTTTCAGTCGGGTGTACAAAGCTGTGACCGGTAGTGGTGTGTACAGCATAAACTGAACCAAATCAGCATTGAGACCGATCATGAAATCGATATCCTCCTGAATGTTCTCCTGGGTATGTTCTTCGAGACACAAAATACCCGACGCCAGCACCGATACACCTACATCCCGCAACTGGCGCACCAGATCCTGTCCATGATTGCTGATATTTTTTTCGTAATTGCCCTGACGGCTTTTAGTTTCAAAACCTATCCAGATAAAAATAACGCCAAGTCGCACCAGATTATCAATTCCCATGTTGGCAATGGTTTCCGCCGATGAAAACAGATAAAACTTAAAGTACCGCTGATGGCGCTCCATTTCGTCTATAAGTGCCAGGGCGCGTTCCTTATCTTTCAAAAAGTTTTCATCCATTACAAAAAAATTGTCAGTGCCCCGCTCGTCCGCAATGCGGCAACAGGTATCGAATATTTCTTTTCCGGTGCGTAAAAATGGGGTGTAGGTTTTGCCGAAATAATGTGACGTGGCGCAGAAGTTACAGCCGTTTACACATCCGACACCTGGAACCAATAGATTGTTGGTTTTACCGGGAATGGGCACTCCGTAAATCGCCTGCCAGTCCGAAGCCGGCAACGTAGGATGCACTATGGGCGAGTCCTTATCCTGCCCCAAATGTTCTCGAAACCATCGAATACCTTCCCCTTTGGCCACATGGTCACAATCGATTAGCGATTCAACACCCTCAATTGCCGCGCCATGCCCACCCAACACGATTTCGGAATCCGGCGCCACGTTGCGACATATCTGGGCCATTTCCTTGGCTTTTTTGAAATTGGGAGTGATAAAAGAAATGCCCACAATGTCATAACCTTTTTTCACTTCTTTTTTGAAGCGCGCACGGGACGGAAAATCCAGTACGGTGACGTCGGCGTTCAGATTGGCCGCAATGAAGTACAATCCAAACGAGCGGTGGTGCAGCCTGAACGAAGCCAGACCCTGTCCTTTGGTAACCTGATTGTGAAACAGCTCCATAATGTTTTTGGCGCGACCAAATTCGTCGTCCACGCCATAAGGACCAAATACACCGGCTAACAGTATTCGCGGTGTTTTCGATGCAAATCGATTGAAATGTGTCATGTTGAGTTGATACCTTTTCCGGAGTTATAATTTGAGAGAAGCAGGAATGATGCGTGCGGCTTGATGTGACGCAATATTCCAAACCAGTCACATATGAATATCGGTCACGTGTAACACCATTGCATCACGGTTGTGTCATGAAAAGGTCGGCGTACTGAAAAACGTACCCTTCCAGCTGTTAAAAACACAGAAATGGGATATTTAAATTATTTAGAGCGTGCTTAATTTCCATAAAGCGAGTAGGGTCGGTTCACGTTTTCCAGGTGTTTTGGAGAATGTGTGTGATTGCCATCTGAAATCTCCGAGCATTTGTGGCAATTTTTTTTTGAAGCTCGGGAAAATAGGATGAATAGAATGAAAATGTACGTAGGCAATATGCCTTTCAGCATGGATGAAGAAAAAATCAAATCTCTTTTTGGGGAATTTGGCGAACTCGAATCCATAAATGTTATTACCGATCGCGAAACCGGTCGGCCTCGCGGATTCGCATTCGTGGAAATGCAGGATGCAGATGCAAAAGAAGCCATGTCCTCGCTTCATGACAAGGAAGTAGATGGACGACGTCTGAAGGTGAATGAAGCTCAGGCGCGGCCGAATCGCGGCGGCGGTGGCTTCGGCGGTGGCCGAGGTCGTTATTAATATCCGAATCGCCGGATTGAGAACGTCCCAGTTCAATCACGATAGATAACGTCACTTCCCCCTTTCACCCCTCCAGAAAACTGATTTCTCTCCAGTATGCAGCGTTAAATTGAAAATTCTGCATCACAGAATCAACGCTTCACCAGAAAAACATCAAAGCACCTGTTGCCAATGGGGTTATCATTTCTCGACATACCGATTGTACGACAGTGCCGTTGCGGGACAAGTCAACAACGGGAATGTGGATTGGGTCGAGTTTTCGTATGATGCCGACGCTGTTCCCGCAGATACCGGATTCTGGATTCGATTCCACAATTAGTTGAATTTTCAGTGCTGCCGCCTTCGGGTCAAATCATTTTATAATCAGACAACGATACGGCAAAGATATCGGCATCCACCCTGAATTCATCGGGAGTTCTGCACAATATATGACTGGAAACAGTCGAGAGTTCCATCGGGGATTTTTTTTGAATGATATTTCGCAGCTTCACCAGATTTTTCGCGTCACTTTTTCCTGGGAACTCATTCCATTTGCACTCAATCAACTGCCCCTGTCCTCCCCTTCCTGAAACAATGAAATCCACTTCAAGTTGGTTACTGTCCCGATAATACCAAATGCTATTGCCGGAGCGGGCAGACAGGCTGTCCTGCGCGATTTGCTTTCGAAGCTCTGCAAATACATAACATTCCCATATAGTTCCGATAAAGGGTGTCTTTTCAATATCACTTTTACCGATGCCAAGCAGATGGCACAACAAACCGGTATCGGCGAAATACATTTTCGGCGACTTAACTATTCTTTTCCCCAGATTGGTGTACCAGGGCTCCAGCAAGACAAGCTGATTTGACGCCTGAAGGACACTCAACCACTCTGATACCGTGGGAACGCTGACCCCCACATCACTGGCCAGAGAAGATTTTTGAAGCACTTGCCCGTTTCTGGTGGCGCATATTCGTAAAAAACGTTCGAAATTGCGAAGGCTCGTGATGTTGATAAGCTGCCTGACATCGCGTTCCAGATATGTGGCGAGATAAGACGAATAGAACAGTCCGGGGTCTAAATCCGTATTGCGCCAAAGTTCGGGAAACCCGCCGCGATAAATCCGTTCTCCGTACTGGGAAATGGATTGCGGCGCAGGTTGGTGTTGAGTAACTTCATGCACGGAAAGGGTCTCCAGTTCCATAATTGCAATACGCCCGGCTAAACTTTCACCAACATCTCTCATCAGCTGAAACTGCTGAGAACCGGTGAGAATGAATCTGCCCATTTCGTGCCGATTGTTATCAATGGCAAGTTTGAGATGTCGAAATAATGCCGGTGCGTATTGCACCTCATCTATCAGCACGGGGGGGGGATACCGTTTCAAAAACCCTTGCGGATCTTTTTCCGCCAGCTCCGCAACGCTGGGTAGATCGAGCGAAACGGCATTATACGTTGGAAACAATTTTTTAAGCAGCGATGTTTTACCGGTCTGCCGTGCGCCGGCAAGTGCCACAGCTGGAAACATTTCGGCCGCCTGCAAAATTTTTTTTTGTAGCTTTCGTGAATACCAGGTCATGATCCCCCCTTTTCTAAAATCTCACATTTATAATATATGAAAATTAAAAGTTATGAAATTTAAAAAGTGCAACTTCTCGATTATCATAACAAATTCAAATTACGATAAAAATTCGATTACTTGCATCTCACGTTCAGATGCGCCATTTACGGCGTAACGTCCGAAGAATATGAAACTGAGCGAAATACGTTTCAGTGGCAGGCTACTGAGCAGCGATGCCTTCGACGAAATCGAGCAGAATGGTATTGCCTGCGGTGGCGGATGCGCCGGCGGGCATATCGCGCAGGGTCCAGACCACATCCCAGGTCAGAGAAGCGCCGGCCGTAAGATTCTGTGCAGCGCCCTGCTGTTCCACCTCCTCATACTCCGGCACACCGTACAGCTCAATCTCATCTTCATTGGTAGCCGCAGCACTCTCGGAAATGTCTTCAAAGGTCTTCACCAAAACCACTGTGCCGTCAGTATGCGCCAACCACCCGCCGGATCCGTCTGAGAACAGCTTGTATCCGGACGAACTGGTTACGTCTGAATGGTCGCACCAGACGGTTCCGTCAATGTTTTGATTCGGGTACACCGCAAAGCCGGATGTTGACGAGTCGATTACCCCTGTGCCCATATTGTAGAATGTCAAACCATCGGGCTCAACCCGTGTGATTTCCCAGGGCGCGACCTCTGCCGAACCAGAACCGGTATTGGTGATGGTATATGACAGAAGGACTGCCTTGGCAGTCAAATCCACACTGAATTCCTTGGTAATCGTGTACGTAGTGCCGTACGCCGAGATGTTGCCGCTCTGCATGGTGATCGTATTCGAATCGGTGTCAACGGATACATTCGTCCATGTGTTCTCATTCATTTCAGCGGCAGGCGGCCAGCCCCAGTTCTGCGGACTCAACCAGAAAATGGACCCGTAATTATTCGCATTCCCCCCCGACACCGCAGTCGACGGCAGCAGGATTTCGTTTCCGTTCAGTTCATACTCAAGGATTCTACCGGCGC
Organism: Deltaproteobacteria bacterium; assembly: GCA_016936575.1. GTDB lineage: Bacteria > Myxococcota_A > Polyangia > JAAYKL01 > JAAYKL01 > JAFGXQ01. The sequence continues at coordinate 34,808 of JAFGXQ010000192.1, read as the reverse complement.
CGGCATTGGTGCAGACAAATTTCCAGGTATCTGTTCCATGGGTAAACTCGAGCACATACTGACCACCTCCGCGGTCAATATCACCAACCATCGTTGCAGCGGCATCTGTATCCGTGTCCGAATCCGTGTCTGAATCGGTATCGGTATCCGCATCCGTGTCTGAGTCCGTGTCGGAGTCCGTGTCGGCGTCGGTGTCGGCGTCGGTATCAGAGTCCGTATCAGAGTCAGTGTCCGTGTCGGCATCGGTATCAGAGTCAGTGTCTGTGTCTGTGTCCGTATCGGAGTCGGTGTCCGAATCGGTGTCGGTATCAGAATCGCTATCCGTGTCTGAATCGGTATCGGTATCTGTGTCCGAATCGCTATCCGTGTCCGAATCGCTATCCGTGTCTGAATCGGTATCGGTGTCTGTGTCCGAATCAGAATCCGTGTCCGTATCAGAATCTGTGTCTGAATCCGCATCCGTGTCTGAATCGGAATCCGTGTCTGAATCGGAATCAGAATCCGTATCGGAATCGGAATCGGCATCCGCATCGGTGCTGCCGGGCGTAGAACTGTCCTCACATCCCATGGCCAATAACAATAAAAATAAAATCATAAAAATTCGTTGAATCACGATTTTCTCCTCTCGCTCCTGAAGTAACGATTACATAGCGATTAGAATACCGCGCCGCAAAAAAAAACGAAATTGAAATATGGGATCAAATGGTAAGAGAGAGCGGATTTCACACGAACAAATGTGGCAGGTCCACTATTTTTTGTACTTTTTACCATGGGGGCCGTCTATCCAGCGCTTGATGTCTCCTGGAATCTTCAGCAACGCTTTGATGGCGCGATTGGCCAGGTCATCTCCGGCAATGGAAACAATGCCCGGCGGCGCTTTTACAGATACCACATAAGCGGCCAGCGTTCGACCTCCGGATTGCGGAAACAGCCGCCAGTACCCGGTAAGGGAATCAATATCATGCGGATACTGACTAAGCAGTTGAAAATGAAGTGATTTTTTCTCGGGGTCCGCAGTGGTTTCCACGTGATACCGAACATTCACCACCGGGTGACCGATTTTCATTTTCAGCAGCGTCTTGTTTCCCTTTTTTGAAATCTGCTCACAGACTTCGGTATTCGGAAACATCTTTGGGTATGCGCTCCAGTCGGTCAACACCTTCCATACTTCATCAACGCTGGCGTCGATTAACGCATATCCTGAACCACCGTAAAATCCTTTTTTCCCGGATGTGGGCAGCAATTTAACGACAGTTCGGCCCTTCTTCAGTTTGGCTTTTTCCGCCGCAGTAAAATCCACTGCAGCAACAGGTGCCGCAATCAATAGTGACAGCAATGCCGCCAACATTCCACCGAAACTCAATTTTATGATTTTTTTGTTATTTTTTTGCATCGCACTGATTAGACCAACTGTATAGACAAAGTATTCTAAGTTGTACCTTTTTTTATTACACCAGAATTATTCCGAAACGAACGCATTTCTGAAACATCTTGATTACTTTTTTCGCTTGAGCGCCGACTTCATGTGTCCTTCCAGCCCCTCCAGCTGGGCCAATCTTGCGGCATCTTCCACCAGTGGCTGCGCCGCATCCTTATTTGTGATTTCAATCCAGGTGCGTATCCGTAAAAAGTCAAATACCGACAAGCCGCCCGTATACCGGGAAGTTCCTCCGGTGGGCAAGGTATGATTCGGCCCTGCACCGTAGTCACCGAGTACTTCCGCCGTTCCCTGCCCAATGAACAATCCACCGTAATTGGTACATTTCTTGGCGACTGTCGCCGCATCGGCGGTAAGGATTTCAAGGTGTTCCGGCCCCAATCGATTACAAATCGACGTACCTTCGTCAATGGAATCCACATGTATGGCGAACCCGTTTTTCAACGACTCCGTCGCGGTCTCTGCAGTGGACAGTACCTCCAACTGGCTTTCCAGTTCAATATTTACCCGATCGATCAGGTCATCGCTGGTGGTCACCAAAATGGGAACCGCTACCACATCGTGTTCCGCCTGCGCCAACAGATCCGCCGCGATTACCGCCGCGTCGGCCGACGCATCAGCCAATACGGTCAATTCAGACGGACCGGCGAGCATATCTATCGCTACATGACCGGAAACCAGCTTTTTTGCAGCGGTTACATATTTATTTCCCGGCCCCACAATGATATCACACGCGGGAATATCGCCCGCCCCGTACGCAAACGCCGCTACCGCCTGAGCACCGCCCACCGCGGCAAAGCCGTCTGCCCCGGCATAATACGCCGCCGCCAATGTTACCGGCACCGGTTTGGGAGAAGTCACCCACACTTCTGACACACCGGCCACCTTGGCGGTAACAGCGGTCATCAGCACAGAAGAAGGCAATGGAAATCTACCGCCAGGCGCATAACAGCACGCGCGCTCGACCGGAGCGATTTTGTGCCCCGCTTTCCCACCGGGGATGGGAACCGCCAGTTCATGCACAGAATTCAATTGCGCGCGGGCAAACGTTTCAATACGCGCAGCGGTTCTTTTCAGCAGAGCCGCATCCTCTTTCGGAATCTGATGTGCCGCTTCTTTCAACTGCTCTTTCGGAATGACAACGGATGCTCCCTTTTCAATGTCACCGAACTTCACCGAGTATTCATACAGCGCATCAATTCCCCGCTTGCACACGTCATTGATAATTCCGCGCACGGTATTCTCTGCTTCCGCGTCGACCGCAAGCGCATTTCTGGCACCTATTTCACTTTTTTCTATTTTCTGAAGAAGCACACCGTTCTCCTGCGTAAATTGAATTCAAACTGCAAATTCAGTCGCCCATGCTACCGAAAAAGTAATCGCAGACAAACCATTTTTGACTGAAGCATGCCATTTTGTATTGCTCAGCAACACCAATTTATACATCAATTCAACGATTTACATATTTACGGGGCAAAAACAAGTGGGGGGTGAAAAATTTTACAGTACCCCTTTGGTACTGGGCACTGCGTCGTTGCTGTCGCTTTTCATCACAGCGGCGCGCAACGCCAACGCAAGCGCTTTGAACGCAGCTTCCGCTTTGTGGTGGCTGTTCAATCCGCGCAGAACGTCTACATGCAATGTAATTTTCGCGTGCATCGCAAAAGACTCAAACGCATGCGCCAGATTCTCAATTTTCAGATTTCCGATCATTCCATCGTCTAGAAGAAGCGAAATGTGCGCGTTCGGGCGTCCGGACAAATCAACCACCGCGCGCGCCAGTGCCTCATCTAGGGGCGCATACGCATGACCGAACCTCACGATTCCCCGCTTGTCGCCTACTGCTTTGTCAAACGCCTGCCCAAGGGCAATCGCGCAATCCTCCACGGTGTGGTGGTCATCCACGTCCAAATCTCCGTTGCATCGCAACGAAATATCTATTTTGGAATGTTTGGACAGACTGGTGAGCATATGGTCAAAAAAACCGACGCCGGTAAGAATCTCAGCAACGCCTGTGCCGTCAAGATTCAGCTCCAGTAAAATATCTGTTTCTAATGTTTTCCGTTTAATTGTTGCAATACGATCTGACATGTACACTCCGATATCGGTTGATGTCTGCAAACAATTTGTACATAGATATAATTGCAAGTCAAAATAATAGAAATCCGGGCAACTGAACCACACGGCAAAGGACAGAATCGCCATGACAGCTTCAAGCTCACTCTCCACGAACGCAGCGCTGATCCGAAAACTGTCCATCATGGCGCTCTGCATCAATGCGACGCTTTCGCTGTTGAAGATTTTCGGCGGGATCATCGGTTCCAGCCAGGCGGTCGCTGCGGATGGCGTTCACAGTCTGTCGGATTGTGTCACAGACATCATTCTAATCGTCGGTGTCAAATATTGGAGCAAACCCCCGGATGACAACCATCCATACGGTCACAAGCGAATTGAAACCATCATCTCGATTATAGTAGGTCTGTCGTTGTCTGCGGCAGCCATCGGCTTGGGGTACAACGCCATTGCAACATTCCATCTGCCGCCGGAATCCCCCCCTACCCTACTCGCGCTCGGTGTAGCGGTTCTCTCTATCGTAGTAAAAGAGACTCTCTACAGATATACCATTCGCACCGCTACTCATATTCGCTCCACAGCCCTGAAAGCGAACGCCTGGCACCAACGCAGCGATGCGCTCAGTTCCATCCCTGTTGCACTCGCGGTCATCGCCGTATGGCTGTTTCCCCAATATCATTTTGTGGACAATATCGGGGCAGTGGTGGTTTCCGGCTTCATTCTGCACGCGGCATGGCAGATCATTCGTCCCAATCTGGGTCAGCTGGCCGACGCATCCGCTTCCCCGGAAACCGTCGATGCGATAAAGCACACAGCAATGCAGGTGGACGGCGTTGAAGAGGTACATGCGATTCGCACTCGCGTGGTGGGCGCCGATATCATTGTTGATTTACACGTGCAGGTCGACGAAACACTGTCAATCGGTGAAGGCCACAACATCGGCGGCGCCGTAAAGGCAATGTTGAAATCGTCGAATGATGCCATCGATGATGTGCTGGTGCACATTGAACCCTACGACGCCGAACATACGACAAATCGACAAAAATATTCCTGAATATTTTTTCTGTTCACAATTGCCGACAACAGCGAAACCCCGCGTACAAAGACGTCCATCCGGCCTGAAAATCACACCGCAGTCGAGTTGACGGAGATGCGCAGTTGATCGCACCGCCGCGAATCTCATAAGTGGCGGCATCCGGCTCCGCGACGATTTCCCACAGATTGCCGTTTATATCGTACGTTCCCAGTTCATTGGTGCATTGCGGAAACTCTCCGGTGGGTCGAATTTCATAGCAGATATTACTGAATGTTCCCTCTCCGCAATAGTATCCGCAATTGCTTTCAGACAGATTGCAGAATGCTTCGTCGATGCCGTTTTCAGCGCAGTAATCATCGCAAAACGTCGCCACGTTGTTGCATGTTTCCACGTCAAAAAGATTTCCGAACACATATGTGGTATTCTCGGGTCCGCTGCAGGAGGCCTGCCACTGGGAAGGCGAGCACAACGTTTTGCCTGCGGCTGTGCACGCATCGCGAAAAATCTGCAAATGCGCTGTAGTCATCGGGTTCACATACCAAGGCAAGACATCGGGGCGAGACATTGCAATACTGTTGTCGCTACCGTACGACACGGTGGAGGCATCTGCACGAGATGCCTCATAAATATCAATGCAAAATCCTTCATCCACCAGAGAAGCGGTCCCCGCCGGCACATGCACCATGTCCGCGGGACAGATCGACTTGTCACTCCCGGTATCGCTTTCGGTATCATCAGTATCGCTCAACGTATATTCAGAATCACTTTCGGAATCACCGCTGCCGGTATCTTCGAAAACCGTATCCGTTCCTCCGGTTGCTGTGTTATCGCTATCCACCGCTGTAGCGGTGTCTTCATCACTGCCACCGATACATCCGCCGAGCGTCGATGTTTCTGTGGCACTGTCCGAAACGCTATCGGTCTCGCCGGAAACTCCATCTGTTGCGAAATCCGCGACGAATGCGGAATCACGCGACGAGTCTATGCCGGCATAATGCGCCACAGCCCCCCCGGGTACCCAATCGCACGACGTAACCCACACGCATAAACATAGGACAATTGGATATATACGAAACAGCTTCATGGGGGCTCCTGTCGGTCTGAGTTCGTCATACGACTTTTTGACAAAATGTTCAACACATACAACCGCAACGGAATCACAAAACCGATCTGCCTATTCTTCTAATTTATTAACTGTTCATACAAATTTGTATTACAAGTTTGTGCATCGTTCTGTTTTTCAATTTTTACTTTAGTCTGATCTGTTCAATTATGAAGGAACGAGTATAATCGCTGCCATGCAAATAAAATGTGAACAATGCAAAACGGAATATTCTCTCGACGAAAAGCTACTCAGCCCCAAAGGAACACCGGTTCGCTGTACCAATTGCGGCAAAGTATTCAAAGCATTCCCCCCTTCTTCAGGGGCAGCCGCATCCGCCGTCGCCGCGAACAAGCCGCGCGGTCAGGGCGTCACAGCACAGGCTAAAAACACGACCCGACAACCGACCATGTCGGGTGCGGCGGCCAGAGTAAGTGAAGTCGCACCGAAAAAAAAGCCGTTGCACATTCGCCCGATTCCGTCACAACGAAATACAGAACCCCCGCCTCCTCTGAAAAAATCGATACCCATCCCCACTGCAAAATCAGGCGATGCAACAGGAAAACCACTTTCTGAAGCCAGTCGTAGAAGCCTCGAAGTGGGACGCACCATTATCTCCAGCGTTCCGCCGCCGGCAGCAAAACCCGATTCAGCGGCTGCATCGGTCCAACCGCCTGCAACCACGGGAACAGCAAGTCAACCCGCGGCATCGGCAGGCGAAGTCGATAACACCCTGGAAACCGGAAAAACGATTCGCAAGAGCCTTATTGAAGGAAAAACCATCCGTGAAAGTCTGGTATTAGGTGAAACCATTCGTGCCACCGGGAAATCCCCTTCGGTTACACAGAAACCAACCTCTCCGAACGAAGACTTGTGGGACAAACCGACAAATGCGTCCGCCACCGCTTCCAGCGAACCAACCGCCGAAAAAAACCAGGAAGACGCAGATGTTCCCGAACACGCCCTTGCCACCGAAGATGCCAGGGATCAGTTGCATTCGCTGTCATCTTCAGATGAGCCTGATTTTTCTCAGGTTCCGGCAACGCAAGACGATGACTGGACCGACAGTAACAATGAAATCGAAGACGACGAACCCGATTGGACCGGCGTCTCCTCCACCATGAATGCCATTCCCGCGTTTGACGAAGATCTTGAGGCTCCGCCGAAACGACGAGCATTGGTATATATTGTTGTATTTATCGTTCTGCTGCTCGGCGGTGGAGCGGCATATCTGTATTTTTTCCAGCGCGACCTGCTGATCAATCAATTCGGCGAAGTTCAGGACTCCAAAAAAATCGAAAGACAGAACACGTTGTTGCTCGAAGCGCGTGAAAAAGTGCTTCTCGATACATATAGTGATTTTGCTCAGGCAGAAAAAAAATACCTTCAGGTTCTGGCCATCGATGCACACAATCCCGTAGCGCTGGCTTCGTTGGGCCAGATGTATGCGATATGGGCACAATACCTGCTTGATTCATATCTTGATGCAAGCGCGGACGCTGCAGCAGAATCCACTGAGCAGGCAGACCAACTGAAAAAAGAATTCGAAAACAAGTTGGCCGCAGCCGAGCGGCGAGTGGATGAAGCACTGAAAATTGATTCTGAATTGAAAGAAGCGCATATTGCCGCCGCCGAAATTAACCTGCTGTCGGGAAATCTGAACGGCGCTAAAATGCATCTGAAAAAAGGACGCTCTGAAACGACTGTCCGGGGAACCAGTTACATCAGCGCACAAATCGGAATCGTCGAAAACCAGAACAAAGACGAAGTGATAGGCATGCTGAAATCCATTGTGGTTGCAGATCCGCTGCTGCGGGTATTATACCGAATGGCCCGGGTTCAGGCCGCTGACGGCAAAACCGATGATGCACTATCATCGCTTCAGCAAATTCTCAACTTGAACAAAAAACATACGGCCGCGCTTCTTCTGAAAGAACGCGTATCCTCCGGAAAAACGATACCGCTTATTCCCGATGATTGGAACGTCGCCGATCAACAGGCAGCGGACACCGACACAGAGGAAACCGCAATAGACGAATTAAACCCCGCCGCGTCCGCATCTGCTTCTAAAGAAGGTGATGATAATGACGACGATGATGATGGCGGGATGAGCATTGATCGCATGGTGCAGAAAGCGGCGACAGCGCAGGAAAACGGACGTACTCAGGAAGCTGTGGATTTGTACAATCGCGTGTTGAGAGAATCGCCCAACAATGTCGATGCCCTGAGCGGAATCGCGTACACCTACCTCGACAAAGGCAACCACGGACAAGCCATAGCCAAATTCAAACGCGCTCTCGACATCAGTCCGCAATTCGGCCCGGCGATTATCGGAATGGCACAGGCATACAAATCGATGGGACAAAACGCCGAGGCACTGAAATGGTTCCAGAAGTATCTCGATACCAACCCGAACGGTCGCCACGCCGGAATGGCCAGACGTAATGTGACAGCGCTCAGTGATGAAGTGACCGCCGCATCTCCCGCCTCCTCCGACACGGCCGAACAGAATGAAACGAACGCGGCGACGCCGGCGCAATCACCATCTGGAAAAAACGTGGTGCCAAACGCCGATGACGCCACCGAGACAAAGACGTCCACGGCGTCAACCGCCTCATCTGCGTCCGGTCCACCACCGATACCACCTACAACACCGTTGACAGGTTCCACTGCCGGAGCACCGGCTGCAAATACCAATACCGTCGGCACCGAAGAAACACCACAATAATCAGGGAGAAAAACAATGCGCGGCACGCCCTTTCTCATACGCATGAGTAAAAAATATTCAATTATCGGTATGCTTTCCTTTTTCATATTGGGATGTACCTGCGACTTCGGATTGGACTCATTCGGACAATCCAATGCTGAGTCTAAACCGGGAGGTCCAATTGCGGTGGTGTTCCACCTGGACGGCGCCATGCCGCATTACACGGACTCCGCAGCACTGTTGCAGGAACCGGGTATGTCGCAGGAAAAATTCGAAAAACTGATGAAAAAAGCACGTCAGGACATTCTGGTGCAGGAGATCATACTTCATTTTTCTGCATTTCAGATGGGATTTGCCAGAACCCAGGAAATCGGCGAAATCATCGCTCGCACGGCAAAAGAAAAACCGGTGACCTGTGTCCTGGAGGCGGCAGACAACAAATCCTACTGGATGGCCGCAAGCGTGTGTCCGAAAATCATTCTCGCACCGGCGGGCGGACTCGACATCATCGGTTTATCGATGGAGAGTGTGTACCTGAAAGAACTGCTTGATAAACTCGGTATACAGGCCGACATGCTCGCTGTCGGAAAGTATAAAAGCGCGGCGGAAAACGTTACTCGAAACGACATGTCGGCAGATGCCAGGGAGGCTGCAGAGTCTCTGTTAAAAGACATCAATAATCGCTTCATCAGCGCCATTGCAACCGGCCGAAAAATCAATAAAGAAAAAGTGATACAGCTGATAGACAGCGGCCCCTACACTGCTGTGGATGCGAAAAAACATGGATTGGTCGATGAGGTTGATTCTATCGCAACGGTAATGAACAAGTTGTCAAAAAAATACAAGGGCGGCGTAAGGGCGGATTACGGTAAAAAACCGCCCAAAGAAATGGATTTCAGCGATTTGATGAAACTCCTGAGTGGCGGGGGAGCGTCACACGCCAATGACGATACCCCGAAAATCGCAATCATTCCCGCTATCGGCTCCATCAATAGCGGAAAAAATGCCGGAGGAATGCTCTCGGGAAGCCAAGCGGTGTATGACATTGAACTCATCGACTTTCTACAGAAGGCCGCAGCGGACGAATCGGTTAAAGCGGTGGTTCTGCATATCGACAGCCCTGGCGGAAGTGCGCTCGCATCAGATAATATCTGGGAGGCCATTCGCATCGTTGCAGCAGAAAAGCCTGTTGTCGCCTCGATGGGCGATGTGGCGGCTTCCGGAGGATACTATATTGCGTCGGCTGCTGACTTCATCTACGCCGGCGACAACACCATTACCGGCTCCATTGGAGTGGTTGGCGGAAAAATGGTTCTGGGCGACGGCCTGAATCACATCGGTGTCCACAGCGACGCCATCCGACTCGGCAAGAACGCCGGCATGATGAGCCCGTTTCAACCATTTACCGAAACGGAACAAAAAGTGATTTTGCGGTCCATGGAAACCATCTACGAACTTTTCCTCAAACGCGTATCCGAGGGTCGCTCACTAAAAACCGAAACCGTAAGAAAATATGCCGAAGGTCGCATATGGACCGGGGCACAAGCCAAAAAATACAAGTTGGTCGACGAGCTGGGCAGTATTACCGACGCGATCAAAAAAGCCAAGGAACTGGCCGATGTGGAAGGTGTGGAAGCGGTTCTGTATCCACCGCCCAAAACGTTCATGGAAACCCTCGGAGAACAACTCACCGGCGACGATGTTCGCATTCAACTCGCCAGAGAATTTGAATCCTCAAGACGTGCACTGGAATTGGGTGCACTATTAAAACGTGAAACCGTACTCACGTTCTGCCCCTACGTTTTTTCCATCGAATGACCTATCCATCATTTTCGTTTGTCGGCCCGGGAATTCACACGGGGATTCGCTCCCAGATTCGCGTTGTGTTTCGTGACGATCTGTCTCCAACGATTTTTCATACCCCGAACGGAGTTGTGCCTGCCATCGCCGAAAACATCCGTCCTGGGTCCACTCGTGCCACCGACATAAAAAAAGATGCGGCCCAGGTCCAAACCGTCGAACACCTCCTCTTCGCCATCTATTTTTTTTCGCCCGGCGCTCAAGTGTTCATCGAGGGGCCGGAGGTTCCAATCATGGACGGCAGCGCATTTCCATTCATGGCCGAATTTCAAAAACAGGCGCAGGTACGCAAACCCAACTTCTTTCGGTTGGATGAGCCCATGGAATTACATCTCAGTCAGTCGATTGCACAGGTTACCCCCTGTGAAGGGGGCGAACAGCCGATATACACGGTGCAGCTTGAATACGAAGATATTCCAATCGGTCCGCCGCTCTGTTCTTTCTCTCCCGGGCAATCCAGTCCGATGGAATTGGCCCCCGCCCGCACATTTGCAATTGAATCAGAAATCGCCTCGTTGCGGCAGGCTTCAAAAGCACTGGGGGGAACCTTGGATAATGCGCTGGTTATCGGAAAAAACGGACCGCTCAATAAAGACGGAATGATTTTTTCAAACGAACCGGCCCGTCACAAAATGCTCGACCTTATCGGCGATTTGTCCCTCATCGGCGCGCTTCCTCTGGCGCACATCCGCATCACTCGCCCCGGCCACCGCATCAATCATCAACTCTGTAACCAGTTGGCAAAAATATGCCGAGCCAACATCGCTTCTTTCCCTCACACATGAAAATCCGTGTTTTTATTTGCCCTATGAAAAGATCGCCATCGCTTTTCTGGCGACAGAAGGAACGCGAAGTAATTGTGCCGAGCACTGATATAGCGCTCCCCCCAAATAGGCATTGGTCAGCAGATTGAACACCCGATGATGGCGCATTGACAATTCAGCGATTGGCGTTGAATAGTAACCGGGAGTAAGTATCTCTCGCGCCACTTCCTCCCCGGAAACCATTGCCTGAAATATTCCTTCCCCCGTGACCGGCGAAGCCAATCCTGCAGCGTCCCCCACCAGAAAAATGCGCCCCAACCGGTGTCCCACATACTCGCAGCCGATAGAGCCGGATTCCAGTTTCCCAGATTCGGCACTCAAATTCAGTGTTCGCAACCAATCGAAGAAGGCGCGGTTCAGTTGTTGATTGGAATGCGTCATACGGGGCACACAGCAGCCGATGCGGGCATCGTCTTGAAACGGAAATGACCATGCATATCCGGCGCCGAACCGATTGTAGTCGAACCAAACCGCCGGCTGTTTCCAGTCCACAATGTCAGCGGTCAGCACCGAACGGGAAACCACTATCTGTCTGGCCATCACCGACGCACCATTCGGTAAATGTAATTTTTTTCGAATCAGTGAACGCGGGCCGTCCGCGGCAACAATGTAATCCGTAGCTATCTGTGTACCGTCCGTCAATCGCACCTCTCCCTCCGCAATATCCCGACACCGCCTACCCATCAATACGCGCCCCCCCTGTTCCTGCAGACGACGACTCAACCGCGTCAGCCACCAACGCTTATCACCCACATACATATACGGAACGAGCTGTTCGATGGTGGTCCTTCCGTATTCAGAACAAACCTGCAACCTTCGCTGCGGTTCAAACTGTACCGGCATCGATTCAACATTCAGACCCAATTCGTCACAAACCAACTGGAATGCTCGCGGTGTCAGACCTCCGCCGCACGACTTCGTTCCGGCAATCTGTGATTTCTCAACCAGCACCACCGCTGCGCCCGCCTGCACCAGACGAAGAGCGCAAAACAATCCGGCCGGACCGGCACCGATGATACATACATCACATTTCATGGAGTAAATAAAACGGGAAAGCTAATACCAATTGAAGAAGTTTCGCATCGAATCCGACACGACGCTTACATTCCTCTGGCTACACACTCATCATTGAATGCGGAGGGTAGCTGGCACAACAACGCAGTCGCGGCTTCGCAGCAGGAATCGGGCATCGCCGCTGCAGAAGAATTGGTGTCGCCAGGACTGTTGCAGTTGGCTACCCAGGCCGCTTCTTCGGTGGCCACCGGGTGACCATACGCATCCAGGAACTGACATGCGCCGCCGTCGGGGTTACGACGCATGGGGCAGCAATCCGGGTCGGCTTTTCTGGCTCCAGCGCTCGGGAAATGCTCAGAGGGAATCGTTTCGTCTTTGCCGTAGCTGTAACAGTCGAACGGGCCGTTACCATCGTTATCTTCACCATCGTTGCAGGAATCGTAGGTACTCTCCTTACAGTTCGGATCTTCGAAACGATACTGCTGCAAACAAACCACATTGGTATCGGCCGCATTTGCGGCTTCAGCCAATGCCGGGTCGGAAATAGACACTTTGTACGGGCAGTCTTTGGGGCATACGCCGTCTGCTTTTCCGAGGCATGCATCGCAGCTGTCATCCTGTCCGTCAATCAACCCATCGCGGTCGTTATCGAGACCGTCGGCACAGGCCACGCTGTTGTTTTCGCCCGGGTTTTCGCAGTAGTACCAACCGAACTGAGTGGTTTCAACTTCAGACGCATTTTCAAATTCGGCACAATTCAGCGGCGCCGGAATCTTCTGTACTGCACAGGAGCGAACCCAGTAACGAACCGTGTCTGAACCGATCTTCACCTCGGCTTCGGTTAAATCACCTTCGTCATCCACCCAAACCGCATCTTCCCCGATATCCGCACAGCGCGGGGCGCTGGGATGTTCGGCTTTATCAAATTTATAATCGTACACAACGTTACAGCCGGCGGTCTCTTCTTGAGGATCCCAGTTCAATCGTTTGGCGTAGCAGGTGCCGCCCAGGTTTTTCGCAATCAGCTCCGCGATATCAACCATCGCTTCTGACCAATCCTCTTGACAGATCGAATAAATGTAACTCATATCCTCGTACGCCTGTGCCATTTCGAGGTAACGCACACCCGGATACGCCTGGGTCACCGCAACATCGCCGTCAAATCGTTCGCAGGCCCACTCGTAGTACATCGCAGGGTTGCCGTTGGGGTCCGGCCGTTCAATCACACCGGGATCGCCCACCGTACCGTGATCCAACGGATACGCCATACAGGAGGCCAATCCGGAACCTGCACCCTGACATTCAGGCACAATCGGTACGCCGATAATCGCGGCAAAAAGCATACCGTTGGCGTGTCCAGCTTTGGCTTCTTTGGCAGCATCATAACTGTTCTTGAGATCAAGCACGCTGGTCAATAAATCTTTGTGCACGCCGCAGGCGATGTTTCGCTCATTGGTCGCCAGCTCTTCCACAGTATGCCACTCATCACTCGCCAACGAGCAGTCCTCCTCGTCAGATACAATCATTACTGTTGTCAGAGAACGCTCCCGAATGAAGGTGGGATCGTACCGCAGACCGGCGGCCGCCGCCGCGAGCTGCTGCTCGAACGCACAGCCCTCTGTACCCACGTTCGCCAGACAGGCAGTGGTGAACGCCGCAGTGGCGGTGGGCCAGGTTTCATCCACGAATGTCTGATTCACATCGTTGGGGGACTGCGGGCAGTCCTGAGCCAAGCCGTCGCCGTTGGGATTTTCACACGTTCCGACGTTCGTCTCAGGGTCGATGTTTCCGCAAGTCCAATCGGTGGGGCATTGCTCCGCATCTGCGCCGCAGGGAATGATACCCTCTTTAATATTCACAGTTGTTGAAATATATCTATCGCGGAACCGACCGTTATCGCCCATACCGTCGCCTTCAGAACACACCGGGTGCGGTGAGAAGGTATCGGTGTATGGGTTTCCTGAATAGGAAACCCCCATATCAGACGTGGTAATCGCGATACGCACATCGTCCGCCGGGTCGAATTCCCAACCGGGAGTGGGATTGATTAAAGAGTTAATCAGCGGGAAAAACGCAGTCGCCAGAATTTCCTGTTCCTGCGCCATCGAACCCGAGTTGTCTACCACCACCAGAATATCCACGCCTTCGAACCCACCCAAACCGGGGTCACTGGCTTTCAATTCGGTGGGCACCGGGCACACAGGCGCCGGCTTCCGATCCATACAGCCGATGGAAAGTACTGTACCGATGGTTAGTAGTACTGACAAAAAAAGCAATTGTTTCTTCATAGTTTCCCCTCCCTTATGGAGATAATTTATCAGCGAATTTGTTGCGGATATTAACGTTTTTAATAATCGAAAGCAACCATTACAGTCACATTTAAACCCTTTTTTTAAAAAAAAGTGAAAAATGCGTTATCGTATTGCGACCTCCCGCTGTTCACGCAATAATCCGAATTGATATATAAGCAGAAATGATGCCATCTTTCTTCTGGGATAATTCCACAAATAAATAGTGTTGATTCAATACCTTATAGAGCATCAGGGTTTCACCAGGAGGGTTTCTCGCTTACACAATGCCAATCGAGTTGGCAATAGAGAGGCTACATAGTTGTCAGGAGCGAAATCAGCCGGCGGACGCGTCAGCGAAACCATTTTCAGCAGAGGACGCAGCATTTAGAGACTCTGTATGAATCGTGAAATCTTTTCCATCGTATGTCACACGAATTCGCTGTGCCTGCACCGGGCGAAAAATATTTTTACCGGATATTTTCGCATCGTACGTAGGTGTAACATCCGAGGACATCTCGAGCAATTCAACGCCCACCGCGATTCCCGGGATGGTTGCCAAAGGATTCAATAGCGCATTATCGGGCCCGAACAGTCGCAACGAGAGCGCTACTTCCAAATCTTCCCACACCAACAGCTCCACTGTTTTCTTCGATGTAAACAATCCGGTTCGCTTCATCTGACGGGAGAGCGCGTTCAACATTTTTTTGTCGCCCTTCTCGTTCGCCTCGTGCATCATCGCGGCGATACGCGCCACACTCAACGCCATCGCCCATTGTCGCGGGTCATCTGAGCCGGGTTCGCCGTCGCCGGTGGACACTTTTCGCGCAATGCGCAACGCCTCGTCAATCTTGCCCATTCCCGCGGCAGCGATAGACAGCCGCAGCAGGGAAACCGCATCCTCCTGAACCTCCACCAGTGTGGCGTATTGCCGATACGCATCGGCATACCAGCCATGACGCAAAAACAGATCGCCCAGTTTGCGCCGGGCATCCACGCTTTGGGCGTTGAATTCGACCAGTTCCGAACACACTCTGCGCGCGGCCTCGTCTTCTCCCCGTTGCGCCTGCAGGTCGCACAATACAATCAACACATCGGGCGGTGCGTCACCATTCTGATGCAACCGTTTCGCCACGCGTTCCGCCTCGTCGGACAGTCGGTTCTCCACCAGCACGTGTACCAGCATCGCCTGTGCTTCCGGAGCATCCGGATGACTTTTCACCACCTTGCGCATCTCTTCCAATCGCGCCTCGGGCGAATCCAATGCCGCCAACCCAGTCTGTACCGCTCGCCAGTTCACTTGAGAGCCCACATACAAGCCCATGGTTGCATCCCCGTCGAGAAACGTTCTCGCAATCCGTCGGCGCAAATGGTTCTGTTCCTGGGTATACGGGTCAAACACCGATAACAGCCGCTTCACCTCCTTCGCCGTAAAGACGCGGTCAGCAATGAGGTTCAGCAATGTTTTGCGGTCTTTAAAACTTTTCAGTTCGCATCGCTCTCCCGCTTCTTTATAAACGCGCAGCAACCCGTCGGCATCGCTCACCATCTGCAACCGGCGCTGCCAGAGCACCCGTCGTTCGCTCAGGGGACGAGATGCCACATCGGAACAGACAGTTAGCGAAAACGTATTGGTTTTCTGAGCGCTTTTCGGTCGTCGCTCCGCATCGCCATCCACCGCAACCAGCGCCGGCGCCTTGTCTTCTTCCAGTCGCTGCCCTTTTCCACCACCGCTTCCGATGCCGACGCCCCCCAATAAATCATCAAGCGCACCGGCACCGCTGCTTGATGCACGTTTTTTCATGGGGGCCGACTTCACCATTTCCATCTTGGCAACTTCCTCCGGCTCCACAGCTTCGTCCGCCATCGGCATATCCTTCGTTGTCATCGGCGCGGACGGCGCGGACATTGCGTTCCCCTCCGACATTCCCTTCTCCGCTGCAGCCTCTTCCCGATCACCCATGTACTTCAACGGCTGGTCCTGTGCTTCAACCGTTGTTGCAGGCGCTTCCCGGGCGTCGTATTCCGAACAGCCGAAACCGAACAGCGGAATGGAAAACGCCTCTTTCGCCCCCATCCCCTGCGATTCATCCCGGTCGATATTCATCGTCCAGAGCCGATACGGATTCTGATGCGCCGGCACATTCTGTAAAACCTCGTTTTCCAATACCAGGAACGATGTGAACGGTGTCATCAATCCGTAGTTCAATCCGAGAGAAATGATTTTGCCGTGGTTCTCGGTCAGGCCCCGCCCCATCAGGCGCGCCAGATACATCCGCGCCCACAGCGATGGAATATACGAATACGCAGCACCGGTTTCTGTTGAAAACGTATACTTCTGTGTGAACGTTTCACCGGCCAGCGCACCGGTGACTGTAACCTGACCGGGCAGTTGATGATGTGTACGCGCCAGCAGAACCACTTCTTCTCCTTCAGACACCTTGCCCTGGCGATTGGTGAACACCTGATCCAGCCCTGCCCCCACATCGATAGACAATTCAGTGATGGTCGGGGTTTTCAGCTGCCCGGCAAACCGCAACGACTCCTGCACAATCTGCTCGGGCAGGTCAATCCGGTACATCTGCCCACCGCCCACCGCGGCCAGCCGTTCCAGCAATGAATGGTCTGCATCTGCGCCCACCGCAATGGTGAACAGCCGAGCCTTCGAATTACCCATGGTGCGACGAAGTCGTTCCGTGAGCGCGTCAGATGACGTTTCCCCCGATGTGGCCAATCCGTCTCCCACATACACAATCGCCGGCTGGGGAGCGTCGTGCACCAGCGATAACGCCGCCGAAAACATTTCACCCAAATCGCTGGCACCCGCCGGTTGAATCTGCGCCATTTTCTCAACCGCCGCATTGATATTTGCCACCCCGGCGTCGCTCATTCCCTTCTGGGGGAAAACCACACGGGGCGTAAGGTCGGTAGACATCACCGCGAAATGATCGGTCTCAGCCAGCGCGCGCAAAATCGCCTCAGCAGTCTGAATTCGAATCTGGTACTCTGCGGTATCGCCTCCGGCAGAAGTGTCGAGTACCACCACCACATCTCCCGGTACTTCCTTAATTTCCTGCCAATCCACTTCCGGGGCATACCTGAGCATCACGTAGTCGGCTTCATTGGCACCGGTCTTGTACCGCATCACCTGCAACGGCGTTTGCTTCTGTTTCGGTTGCAGCTCCAATAAAAAGTCCGACCGCGGTGTAAACCCACTGCGCCGCATCGATACCAGGCGCTTGTCCTGCTCCACTTTGGCATCCTGCAGGGTCGAAATCTTGTACTCCTTGCCGGCATCTCCCAGGTTCACCTGCAGCGAAAACTCCTGAATCTGCACTGCATCCTCTCCGGCCATCGGGTACACATACCGATACGCACCGTCGCTCAGCGGAAGCAGCTCGGTGTATCCGAGTACAATGCGTTTCCGGCCGGTGGCAGGCACCGGAAAGATACGCGCACGGAATGTTCGTCCGTCAATCCACTCCAGCAATGCCGGGTCAATCGCCCGTTCCACAGCAGCCTCATACGACGCGGCCGCTTGTTTTCGCTCCACCACATGCCCATCCACCATCTGTCCATTCACCTCCCACGCAAACCGAACCACAGACGCCCCTTCGGGCACGGTAAACCAATACCAGCCCTCTACCGGTGCACTCGCCGTATTGAAAAAAATCTGATCCACCGAAGTGTACGCCACACCATCCCGTATGATAGTCTGCACCTGCTGGGACACAATCTGCAGCTCTGACGGTTCACTGCCCGGATTGGCACGATCAATTCCGTATATTTTACCCGATGCACTTCCCGAAATACCCGCGCGCAGCGGCCGATCCGCCATTCCGCCGGTCCAGTCATCGAAGAATGCCACCGGCGACAATGTCGGTTTATCTCCCTTGACCACAGCCTGCTCTCCCGCCGACACCTCAACTCGTCCTTTGGGCGCCTCAACCACCGCCAGTCCACGGGCCACGTACACCGTAACGCCGTTTTTGTCCTTCATAATGTCTAAACCGGCGCCCGCGGCGGTCACCATCACCTTCCCGACATCAAAACGGGCCAGCTTGCTTTCGTCCTCGGGAATATCCGCCCACAGTTCACCGGCTTTCACGTTGACCGAATCATGCGCAATCTCAATGGTTGTGGTCCCCCGTAAAAAAACACCGGCGCCGTTGTGAAGTCGTACCAAGGCACGGGCGCCCTTCTGAGTCTCCAGCGTTGCGCCGTCCTCCACCATTGTGCCGGTCATCACGCGCGTTGCAGATTCGCCGAGTTTCATCCACACTTCTCCGGCGGACAGCTCCACCCGCGAAGTCAAATGAAGGGTCTTCTGCGGCGCAGGCGGTTCACTGGGGCACCCGGTGAAAACAAATGCGAACACAACCCACAATCCGAATAAGTGTTTCATGACAACTCCTCCCGGTTTATTTCAGATTCTCAACAGTATACGCGCGAAACACGCGCAATGCTCCCCAATTTTTTAGCGATACACATTAAAAAAAAACGCATCGCCGCATGGTTCAGCGCGTGTATCATTCGAGTTGGACGCATCCTGTCATAAAAAGTTCTTAAATAAGTTTGACACATATGAAAAGCATTGATAGCTCTGCTCCAAGGAGTATCGCACCCATTTGGTGTGCCCAACGAGGAGACAATAAGGTATGAAATTTCAAGGCGTATTCACTGCACTGGTCACTCCGTTTAAAGCGGACGGTTCGCTCGATGAAGAAACATACGCAAAACTCGTTGCCCGCCAGATTGAAAGCGGCATTGCCGGTATTGTTCCCTGCGGTACAACCGGTGAAAGTCCGACCCTCAGTTTGGATGAGCATGAGCATGTGATTGATGTCGCGGTTGAGCTGGCCAAAGGGAAATGCACCGTCATCGCCGGCGCCGGTTCCAATTGCACCCAGGAAGCGACGCGACTGTCCATTCATGCGCAGGAGGCAGGCGCCGATGCTATTTTGTCGGTCAATCCATATTACAACAAACCGTCCCAACTCGGTTTATATCGCCATTTTAAGACTGTGGCCGACGCGGTTGATATTCCTGTGGTTCTGTACAACATTGCCGGTCGTACAGGGGTGAACCTGGAGACAGAAACATTGCTCAAACTTCAGCGCGACTGCAAAAACATCATCGCGGTAAAAGAAGCATCTGGAAACATTAACCAGATGCGCGAGGTTATTCAAAAAACCGGCGATGACTTTTCAGTGCTTTCCGGCGACGATGCCATGGCTGTCGAATTGGTGAAAAGCGGCGGCGACGGCGTGATTTCGGTTGCATCAAATCTGATGCCTGAAAAAATGACGAAAATCATCAAACTGGCACTCGAAGGGAACACCGCCGAAGCGGAAAAACTCGATGCCGAGATGCAGACGCTGTACGATGTTATGTTCATCGAAACCAATCCCATTCCCGTGAAAACCGCCATGGCGATGATGGGAATGTGCGAAGAAGTATTCCGGCTACCGCTCTGCGAACTCTCCACCCCCGAAAACCGCGCCCAGCTCTCCGCTGTTCTGAAAACCCTCAATCTCATATAGCGGCATCGGTTATCCGCCCATGGCTCACGACCGAATACACCGCATTCTATTGAAAAATAATCCGCAACTATTCATAGCAGCCGTTGCCGGCATCGGGTTATGGAGTTTGTACGCCTCTGAATTGTCGGCTGCTGTTCCCGCAAAAAGTGCTGCCGCCTACACATCTCCAGACATGGCAACGATGATTCTCGGATTGTTGGGCGGCCTGGGCATTTTCTTGCTGGGCATGGAATTTTCAGAACACGGACTGAAGCGTGCTGCCGGCAGCAAGCTGAAAAATATATTATCCGTGCTTACGGCCAACCGCTTCATGGCGCTGATACTGGGCACCGGAGTTACCGCGCTGCTGCAGAGTTCCAGCGCATCCACCGTGATGCTGGTTGGCTTTGTGGACTCCACCGCCATGTCCCTCACGCAAGCCATCGGCGTCACCCTGGGGGCGAAAATCGGTACCACCGTCACAACCCAGTTGATTGCATTCAATTTATCGACATACTCGCTGGCGCTGGTGGCGATCGGTTTTTTTATGCGCATCGCGGGAAAGAAAAAGGGAGCCCGTCAATTCGGAGAAGTTATTCTCGGTTTCGGTCTGATTTTCTTCGGGTTAGGACTCATGGGAGATGCCATGCGGCCGTTGCGGAGCATTCCGATTTTCACAACGATGGTGCAGCATCTCGCTGGAATGCCCATTCTCGGGGTGCTTATTTCTCTTGCATTCACGGCACTGGTACAATCAAGCGCCGCCACCATCGGTATCGCCATCGCCCTTTGCGCAAGTGAGGTACTCCCGCTGGAAGCCGCACTTCCTATCGCGTTCGGCGCGCATATCGGCACCTGCGCAACCGCACTACTCGCTTCGCTGGGCACCGGACGGGCGGGAAAGCAGGTGGCGGTCGCCCATCTGTTAATCAGCATTTTCGGCGTCATCATTGCTATGCCGCTTCTCAACCAATACGTTGCCTCAGCAAAATGGCTGTCATCTCTTATGGGGGTCACATCCGTTGCCAGAGAGCTTGCCAACGGCCACATGTTATTTACAATTACCACCGGTTTGGTATTGCTCGCGTTTGTTCCACAACTGAAATGGCTGACTGAAAAACTGGTCCCCTCCGATAAAGAAGAACAAAATTTCCGACCTAAATATTTAAACCAAACATCGCTCGATATTCCCGAACTGGCGCTGGATTTGGCCCATCGCGAAATCATGCGACTCTTTACCATTGTCAGAGATATGCTCGAGGAATCGATGGCGTACCTCGCCCATCCGGAGCACGAAGCGGCAGAAAAAATGGATAAGGAAGACGATAAAGTAGATATTCTGGAAAAAGCCATTCGTCCCTATCTCGCTAAAATCGCTCAGGCCAAGTTGTCTGAAGCACTGATCGCCCGGGAACACGCATTCATTTATCTGGTGCAGGATTTGGAAGGCATCGGCGACCTTATCGCCGGAGAGTTGGCTCGGTCTTCAAAAAAACTCGATCGACGACATGTCTCTTTCTCTGACGAGGGAATTGTCGAGCTGGGTCGGTTTCATGCCCATCTGTTAGAAAAATTCGATGCAATCAACACCGCCGTGCGCACACTCGATCACCAGATCGCCCAACGTATTCTTGATGACATCAGCCAGGACCACGCACTCGAAAAAGAGCTGAAGGAAGCCCACCTGGAGCGCCTCCACGGCGGACAAAAAGAAACGGTCGAAACCAGTGCGTATCATTTGTCGACTTTGAATGGCATGCGCGCTATAAGTGAACGCATCGACAACATGGCGAGAACCATTCTCGAAGAACTCGCGTAGTATTGCGAACAGGAGTGACAAGTTGAACTGTATACTGTGGCAACCCGATGCCGTCGCCTTCCATTTGGGGCCGGTACCGTTCACCTGGTACGGGGTAATGGTCGGGCTGTTCTTTTTCGCGGCGTACTTCACACTGGATTGGCAGTTCAAACGCGGCGGTATCAACCCCGACAAGGCGTTCAACTTTTTGGTCGCAATCTTTGTGGGCGGTATTGTCGGCGCTTTTATATTTCACAGGGTATTCTACGAGTGGAACACCCTGATGCGAGACCCCATGCACCTGTTCAGCGTAAAACAAGGTCTATCCGGGTTGTCTAGTCACGGCGTGTTGGCGGGCAATTTCGTTGCCGGGCTGATTTATGCGAAACGGCACCACATACGCTTGCTCGAACTGGCCGATCGCTGTGCCTTCGGCGGGGCGTTGTCGGCAGTGTTCATTCGCACCGGCAACCTGCTGAACTCCGAAGTTATCGGCGCTCCCACCGATATTCCCTGGGCTTTCTGCTTTACCAAAATCGATACGGTTCCCAGACACCCGTCCCAAATCTACGAAGCGTTCATCGGCATTCTCATTTTCGTTGTGTTGCTTTTCGCCGATAAAAAAATGGGAAAAGAAAACCGCCCCCTGGGTTTCATGATCGGTCTTTGCATCACGCTGTTCTTCTCACTGAGGTTCATCGTTGAATTTTTTAAAGAGCGTCAAGCGGTCAGCGAAAACGTCGTTCTCTCCATGGGCCAATTCCTGAGCATCCCCTTCGCCCTGGCCGGCGTCGCACTCATCATCTACAGCCTCAAAACCCGCGCCCCGACATCGATGCCGCATAGCACAGGTGCTGAGTCCTAAACAATCTGGCTGGTGTTCATTACCTGTTCGCAGTAGTAGCATTTCACGCGGCTGTCGCCCACTTTGACCATGCGGGGCGATACGGATTCCTGGTGTTCCGGGCGGGAGATGCATCCTTTGTTGGTGCACATCATTCCCGGAACATCACACACTCTGTCGGGCAGACGCAACTGATACTTGAAGGTCACTGTTCCGTTTTCAATAATGTTCACGGTGCACCCCGGAGATACCGATGCGACGATTTTCAATTCGTTCTCGGTCAACGTGCGGTCTTCAATCATCAGCATTCCCTTGATGGATTCTTTTGAATCGGGGCGACTGGCCGCCTTCACCGTTGCCGCACGATAAATATCACGCCGCTCCCGCACCTTCAGCACCTGGGTGAGAATTTCTTCCATATACGGCGCCATGTGATCAATCACCACGCCGTTGTTGCGAATGGGGCGAATCGACACATCTTTTCGCGGTGGTTTGTCTTTAATGGGCAGCAGTTCAACGAAATCATCGCTGCACACCGATTCACGAAAGACCTCCCCGTTAAAATCATTCCCCATCAATCCCAATGCCAGGGCCAACTCGGTCAACCGGGTGGGAACCCCGTTTCCGGCTTGAATCTTATACAGCGCTTTGGGGTGTTTATCGAGTTCCGCCGCAATCGACGGCGCTGCTTTGTCAACGGGGAGCGGATGCATCAACCCAAATCCATCCCGGGTCTTTTCCATTATTTTAGAAGTGAACTCACTGATGGACTTCGCCTTGTCGTACTCGGTTAAATCGGGCATGCGCTCTTTCTGAATTCGCGTCT
Organism: Deltaproteobacteria bacterium; assembly: GCA_016936575.1. Classification (GTDB taxonomy): domain Bacteria; phylum Myxococcota_A; class Polyangia; order JAAYKL01; family JAAYKL01; genus JAFGXQ01. The sequence goes on along the minus strand of JAFGXQ010000192.1, from coordinate 11,476 downwards.
GGTACAGCACATCGGTCTTCTGCGCCGCCTCTGTCAGCGTGGGATAAACCGTTACCTCCACTCCGGCTTCCTGCATCAACTCCAATAATTCTTGAGGCATGGCCAGTGACGGATGCGAAAACAGGTGCAACCGAACTCCTGTGAATTTCGTCAGTGCGATTGCCAGCGAATGGGCGGTTCGGCCGAATTTCAAATCGCCGGAGATACCCATATCGAAATCATCCAGTCGCCCCAAATGCTCACGAATAGTAAACAAATCAAGCAGCGTTTGTGTGGGGTGTTCGTGCTTGCCATCTCCGGCATTGAAAATGGGAATTCCAAGATGTTCCGCGGCAAACCTGGCCGACCCGTCGAGCGGGTGACGCATGATAATGCAATCGCACTGATACGCCTCGTACATGTCGAGCGTGTGCCGCAGTGATTCCCCTTTTTTTACGGATGTTCCATCCACCCCGGCAAAACCGGTTACGTTCATTCCCAGACGCTGCGCCGCCACCTCAAAACTGGTCCGCGTACGCGTGGAGTTCTCATAAAACAACAACGCCGCGAGCAAATCCTTTCCCGCGGCGAGTCGATACCGATCAACCTTTCGTGCATGCAGCGCCTGTTTCATCAGCGCGGCTTTATCGAGCACGTACATCAACTCATCTCGGGTGAAATCCTGAATTCCGGTCAAATCCCTGTTGGCGAAAGCCATATCGGCACTTCCTTTGACAAACTAAAGGGCGAGGCCCGTATTGGTTACGGGAGAACATCATAGTACAAAACACAAAATGGGAACACCGTTAAAAATGAAAACATCATAAAAATGTCACCACATCCAATACGATGGGTTCCAAATACTAATTTCTGACACAACAGTGCAATCGCAAAGTCGTCGCCGCGCCGTTCAAGACGCCTCAATCGGACGTCACCGCCTCAGGGGGAATACACCGGAGCTTTGTGAATTTGGATGCATCGGCAACCCGTGAATCAACGATAAAAGCCACTGCAGCGCAATTTCATTACAATGAATGCATCTCAAATCAACAATATATAAGAGAATATAGCTCTGACAGATAATTATTTGTCGAGCTTCATCGGATGCGCGTGAATAAAATCCACCAATTCATCCAGCGTGGTAAAGGCGATGGCGCAATACGTATCCGCCGCGCCATAAAAAATGGCGATGCGACCGGTATCGGCATCCTGAACGCTGGCACAGGGGAACGCCACGTTGGGAACAAAACCGACTTCTTCATACGGCATCTGCGGTGTCAAAATAAAATCTGTCGTATCGGCAATCACTTTTGAGGGGTTGTCGATGTCAAGCAACGCCGCCCCCATACTGTAAACAAACCCGTTACAGGTATTGGTTACGCCGTGATAGATCATCAGCCACCCCTCACTGGTTTCAATCGGAATGGGACCGGGGCCGATTTTGGTCGCTTTCCACCAGTTGTTAGCGGTGGCCATCACGTGTCGATGTTTGCCCCAGTAGACCATATCGGGGCTCTCTGAAAGGAAGATATCCCCAAAAGGTGTGTGGCCGTTGTCGCTGGGGCGATTAAGCATCACATAGTTACCGTTGATTTTTCGGGGGAACAAAACACCGTTCCGGTTGAATGGCAGGTAGGCGTTCTCCATTCTGATGAATGTTTTGAAATCCGACGTACGCGCCACACCGATGGTCGGACCGTGAAAATTGTTGCACCAGGTTATATAGTAACTGTCGTCGATTTTCACCAATCGCGGATCATACCCATACGTAATCTGTTCGGCGGGAGTACCGTCCTCATTTTGAAAAAACAGAACTTCTTCTTCCAGGTCCCAGTCAATGCCGTTTTTCGAACGACCCAGGTGAAGATTCGGCAGGCCGTCTTTGTGGTCCGCGCGAAATACACCGATGTATCCGTCTTCGTAGGGAATCAACGCACTGTTGAAAACGCGATCACTGCATTTCAACGGATTGCGACCGATTACCGGATTTGCATCATAGCGCCAAACGGCGTCAATACAGCCAGCCGGTTTCTCCTGCCAGGGCATATCGGGAAGCGCTTTTCCAATAATTTTACGTGTCATAACCATTCATTCCTTCCAGTCCAAGGCCGACGAACTACTCGTTTTCCCCACGTCGCCGGCGCAATTCTTCTTCGATAATTTTCATTTTATTGTTGTCTAAACCATATAAAAGCATCAATAGCGCCGCCAACACTCCGGCTGCGGCGGGAATCACACTAATCAACAGCTTCAGCCCGAAACGCACGCTGTCAGAGGCCTCCACATTGGGTTGAAAGCCAACCGAGGCAAGCAGCCAACCCGCTACAAATCCACCGATGGCCCATCCGATTTTCTGGCTCATGGTCGATGCCGAAAAAACCAGACCGGTGGCACGACGGCCGTTTTTCCACTCGGCGTAATCTGCGGTATCAGCGTACATCGCCCAAATCAGCGGTGTAAGCGGCCCGCAAAAAAAACTTCCGACAATCTGAAGCCCGAAAATAAGAAACAGGCTATCCGGGGAAAGAAAATAATACGCACCGAAACACACAATCGAAATCCAGAAAAACAGAATAAAGGCTTTTTTCTTCCCAAGCAACGCGGCAATCCATTTGGTCCCCAGAATACCGAGAACCGCTACCCACTGACTGATGACCAGAAATGTCGACGCCAATGCCACAAAGCCGACGCTGTATGTGTTGCCTAAAAACGCTATTCGCTGGTCCGCAACATAATATTTGAAGTAGTGAGTGGTTACTGTCATGCGAATCGCCACGAACAGAATCATCAGCAAGGATACCGCCAGCAACACCAGCCAATGTCGATTGTGCAGAAGCTCTTTCAAATCCGCCGAAACCGACATTTTCTGTTTTTTCGGCGGCTGCACCCGTTCTTTGGTGGTTAAAAACGTAATCAGGAAAAACCCCGTGGCCACAATGGCAAAACACACCATCATCATTTGCCACCCGAACGATTCATTGGGTTCGCCGTACACCAAACGCGCCACGGTTGTTCCGAAAAGTTCCTGGGCAAGATACAAACCGATGAACGACACAACCCCACCGCTGGTGAACGCAAACAGGTATTTATAGAATGATACGTTCACCCGTTCTGTGGTGTCCGAGGTAATAACACCGAGCAATGCGGAATACGGAATGTTAATCGCGGTGTACGTCATCATAAACAAAACGTATGTCACCCAGGCGTATACCAGCTTCCCGCTCGGGCTGAGGTTCGGAGATGAAAATGTGAGCACTGCGACAACGCCCATCGGTATCGCCAACCACAACAGGTACGGACGAAACTTCCCGTAACGGGTATTGGTGCGGTCAGCAAGCATTCCCATCATCGGATCATTCACACCATCCCAGAGGCGCGAAACCAGAATCATCGTGCCTGCCGCTGCCGCGGTAATACCGAACACATCGGTATAAAAATATAACAGCCAGGCACTGATGGTCTGCCAGTACAACACCGACGCGAAGTCCCCGCACCCGTATCCCAGCTTTTCCAATACACCGACCTGCTGTGTCCGAACCACTGTATTCATATCATTATTCCGAAGTCCATCATCATTTCGAACCAGTGAAAAATCTCGTTGACTTTATAACTCGGTTCTCATAGGGTCTGTATAACTAAAACGGTTAAGTAATGCGAGTACAAAATGGAATTATTTACTCGTAGCAAAACGTAAGCTACGACAGCCTGTGTTTTCATTAAAAAGGGTTATCTGAATGAAAAAAAATGTGAATTTCAACTTTTTCATCCTGGCGCTGTGGGTACTTTCGCTTTTTACCGGCGGATGTCTCAAACTGCGTTATCCTGCTGAACCGCCGCCTCCCGAATACATGGATATGCGTGACACATATGACTATGTGGAAGTTGAACCCATCAAGGAACCGGTAGCCACCTTTATGCTCGATGGGAAGCCGTATTGTTTCGCCGGGACAAACAACTACTACTTGAATTTCAAAAGCGATGTGATGATCGATGACGTACTCGACAAAGCGGTTGAAATGAATTTGGGCGTCATTCGTTTTTGGGGATACCTGGATCGCGGTTCCCTCGACGGCTCTGTTGCCGCGGTGGACCCCTGGCCTCCGGGGGACGGCACCAAAGAAGGGTTTTATCTTCAATACTGGGATCCGGAAACCCAGACAGCCAAATACAACGACGGCCCCTTCGGATTCGAAAAAATTGATTACCTCATTCACGGTGCTCGCGAGCGCGGACTCAAGTTGGTGTATGTACTGACCAATAATTGGCATGAATTCGGCGGCATGGACCAATACCTCACCTGGTACGGGCTCACCGATCACTATCAATTCTTTACTGATGAACGGGTGAAGGACACGTTTAAAAAATGGATTTACCATGTACTCCACCGTGTCAACAGCATTGATGGTGTTGTTTATAAGGATGACCCGGCCATCTTTGCATGGGAGCTTGGAAACGAGCTTCGATGTATGAACGGTTCCGATTTTGACAATCACGAGGGATGGGACACCACCACCATGGTGAGATGGACCGAAGAAATGTCGGCGTATATCAAATCTCTCGATTCCAATCATATGGTGGCATTCGGTGATGAAGGATTTATCAATGGTGATTTCAGCCATTGGGCGTACAGCGCTCAGGACGGCGTTGATCATGAAGCGTTATGTGCCGTGAAAGATATCGACTATTGCACTTTTCACCTCTACCCCGACAACTGGGGGACCGGACTCAGGTTCACCCATCGGTGGATTGAAGAACATATGGAAATCGCTCACCGTCTGGGCAAACCCACCGTGCTCGAGGAATACGGCACGATGGTGAAGCGCGACAAAGAGGACATGAAAGAAATCAAATGGGGATGGGAACGCCGCCGGATGGCCTACGAAAACTGGCTGGGAATGTTCCGCAATCTGGGCGGTCACGGCGCCATGAACTGGATGCTGGCCGGATATGACGATTACCTGAAAGCGCTGTACCCCGACTATGACGGATATACCGTGTACAAGGACTTTCCGACCGGCGACCTTATAGTGAAGCACGCCAATGAAATGTCCGACAATGCGCCTGCGTGCATAATGGCGGAATCATACCTGCCTGATGACGTGGAGAAATCACCTTTTGTCAGCGTTTACTCCCCCAGGAATCTCCCGGCCCCCGCGGCTGAAACGACGAATTCCACCGATTCCAATAGCGAGAATGCAACAGAAGCGAGTAACAAAACAGAACCGTCGGTAGACGCCGGCGTTGCCAAGAAAGAACAATCCGATGCGGAATAAGAAGAACAAAGAAATATGCATGGTTCAAACCGAGTCGGTAAACCGTATAGATCTGGAGAAAAATATGCAGTATCGAACACATGGTTCCCTATTCCAAACCACTCGCCTTGTTCAGAAAATCGCAGTGCTCGGCGCGCTGCCTCTTTTTCTGTCGGCGTGTATCACCAGCCCGGTATGGGAATACGGTGAAACCAAAGCAGCCAAGGAATTTGATTTGCCCGCTTGCGAAGGTGGATTGCTGGATGATGGAGAAGACGGAAACACTCAAGTCATCGATATGAACGGCAGAGACGGCTATTGGTTCACCTTTATGGATGCGTGGGGATCCACAATGGAAAAACGCCGTTTCGAAATGAGCGAAGGCGGGTACAACGATGAAAGCAAGTTTGCTGCGCACATAAACGGCCAACTGGCTGATGAAGGCGACGCGGTATATGCGGGTATGGGGTTCAACTTCACCAATCCGAAATCTCCGTTCGATATTTCCAATGCCAAAGGCATTCGCTTCTGGGCCAAAGGTCCGGGCAAAATTCGATTCAAAATCACTGACCGCAACACCGATCCGGTGGGAGATCGCTGCTCCGATTGCTACAACGACTTCGGCGTAGATATTTATCTGCAGCATCAATGGATGCGCTATACGGTTCCGTTTTCTGAAATGAAGCAGCAGGACGGATGGGGAGACCGCGCGCCCTCATTGGATGTGGAAGGTACTTTCGCAGTTCAATGGCATTTCGCGACTTCAGGTGAAGCGTATGATATTTGGGTAGACCAGGTAGAGCTGGTCGGCTGTGCAAAGGATGCGGAACAGTGAATCGACGCATACTATTATTCATCAATGCGATGGTCGCTGTCAGCATGCTGAGCTGCATCGACGATGGAGATCGCCCGGAAGAAAAAGAACCGTTTGTGCATCCGGTTGACGAGGGAAGTCGCGCCTACAGTTGCGACCAGGATGCCGATGTTACTCAATTCGTTTTTGCGGATTTCGAATTCGGTTCCGCACCTGCCAACTGGTACGCCAACAATGAAGTCTGCGAGGACTGTCAGAAACTGGAGGAGGACCTCGCAGAACTCCGCGCCGAATTGAACAGCGATACCGAAACCGACATCGACACCGAGACAGAAACCGAAGCTGTAACCTTTGACACAGAGGATGACGAAGACACCGCAACTGAAACCGAAGAAGCCCTGACGCCGGGAGAAGTGTCTTTGATTAATCGATTGGAGTCATGCAGAATTCAATGTGACGCTTCGGCCAATCCGAATTACAACACTAAGCCACCATGGGCCGAGGAAATTTCTCCCGAGCCCCGATGTGACAGCAAGTTCGCTATCCACTTCACTGCACAGGGACTTGTGGATTGGGGCGCTAACTTAGGAGCCTCTTTCGGCGTCGCGCAAGACTTCTCCCAGTTCGACGGCATCTCATTCTGGGCGCGCCGCGCCAACCACAGCCACGGCGTAATGCGCATCGAGGTTGCAGACCAATACACCGAGCCGAACGCGAAAAATGAAGACGGCGAAAAGACCAACACTGCAGTGTGCACTTATGATCAAACTTTAGACAACCCCGAAGATGGTTGTGATCGCTACGGCAGTTTCGTCCAGATAAGTACCGATTGGAAATTCTTCAAGCTGCCGTTTGAAGATATGCGACAAGCGGGTTGGGGCGCCCAGGTGCCCCCGCTGGATACTCAAACACTCTACTCCGTCACTTTCCTCTTCTTACCCGGCACCTGGGACATGTGGCTGGACGACGTGGCGTTTTACACTGAGGGGAACTAGGGGGTTATTGTGAAAAAATTGATACTACTTTCCTGTTTATTGCTGACTGTGCTGCCGGCCCCGTCTCTACAGGCGAAAGAAACGCCCTCGGATGAAGAAGTGATGAAATACGTCACCATGCCCGAAGAGTATGAGGAGAAGCAAAAAGAAATCGCAAAACAAGAGCAGGCGGCCAAAGGCGATGTGAAAGAAAACCCCGGTTATGTTCCCGGATATCGAGCAACTCCCGGTATCGGGCTTTCACCCGCCGCACCGACCTTCACCAATACCGCTGCGGGAGCCGCTGCGCCGGCATTCGGCAGTCGCACCAAATCACGGGAGCCGAAATTCGAGTTTCACGGATACATCCAACCCTGCTTACGCATGGGAAGCGGAGAATCCCCAAGCGACGGAAAAACTACGTTGCATGGGGATCCGGTGGTAGCCGGCGGTTCATTCGGCTGGTTTGATCACACCAACACCGTCCCCACTCCGTGGGCACAGATTAATTTTAGTTACGGCAATGAGGTTGTGAAGGCCACGGCAATGATCGGTGCATGGAGCACCACAGAGGGTGACGAGGCCGGCGGAACATACATGGGCAATGCCCAGCAGCTCTTTACCGATGTGTTCCTTACCTACACCCCGGACCTGGCACCTATTTCGTTAAAAATCAATGCGGGTGTTTTCCCCGACCGCTACGGCTTTATGTCCAAGTATCATCAGGGGGCGTATGGAACCTCGCTCGTCGGTGACATTCATGGTGCAGGTATTACCGGCACACTGGAGCTGCCCTTTGTCGGAGACTGGGAAGTCATCTTTGAAGGCGGCTTCAAGGGAGAATTTGCCAAGGCGGATATGCCGTTGCAGGGCGCCAATGAGCACGCCCAATCGATGCAAGGTTCCACCTTCGCCGGCCATGGGCATATGGCGGTTCACTTTGCGAAATACTTTACGCCGGCGGTCCACTTCATCTACAGCTTCAGCAACGATGACCGCAAAGACCTCCAGGATCGGCCGGATACACCCCAAAATGAAACGCAGGAGCGTAAAGACGGCTCACTCCGCATTCTCGCAGGCGACTTGCGAATTGATATGAGGCAGTTCGGTTATTTGTATACGGGACTATCCAATGTAAAAGGTGAGAACACCAACTCATTGACTGACCTCGTAAAGGTACTAAATACCGGTAGCGGCAAAGACTTCAACGAACACTTCTGGGGCTATGCCAGCAACGGAAACGGAACATTGACGCTGTTCGGTCTACAATACGGCATCAGTCTAGGGACGTTGCTGCGCGCTCCTGTGCACTTTGACGGTGTCGGCCCCGACCTGACGGTGAACGTATTCACCATTTTGGGGCACACCAAAAGTGACGCGGACGACTTCGACAACAAAAACATGATGAAGTACGGTACAGAGCTGTTCTACAGCTTTTCAGAATTTGTTGCGGGCGCATTCCGTTTTGACCATGTGATGCCCGACTTCGAAGACAAGTATGAATCTTTCGAAGTGTTTTCTCCCAAATTGATTTTGCGTTCAGGATGGAAAGCACGGGAGTCACTTGTGTTGCAATACAGTTACTACAATACAGCGAAACATGTTGAAGTCCAAGGCGACAATCGCTTGGTCAGTACAAACTCCACAAACCCCGACCACCACATGGTGGCGGTATACGGAACAATTTGGTGGTAAGTCATGAAATTAATTACTATCCACAACAAGGAAGATATTGATATGAAAAATGGTTTGTCCATTCCCGTAATCGTTGCACTGCTTTTCGCCACGCTTTCTTTCTCGGCGATGGCGCAAGACGCAGATACCACCGCGACTCCGGAAACGGAGGCCACAGCCGCACCAGACGCCAACGCAACTGAAGAGACAACGGAAGCCCCGGCCGCAGAAGCTGCTACAGATGACACTGCATCAGAAGCGAAAACTGAAGACGCTGCGACCGAAAGCGCGTCCGCCGAGGATGAGGTGGCTAAACCGGCCGAAGAAGCTGCTCCCTCTAAAGAACCAACAGCCGGCGCTACTGCCGCACCGGTGTCGACGAAAGGAAAAGTCGAGGCGAAAACCGAGCCCAAAACGCAAGCGTCAGAAGCGGCGCCCAAAGCGAAAAAACGCGATTCAAAGGGTGTTGGTCTGGGACTCGCACCTGGCGTGCCCGAAATATCGACGCTTCCCGGCGGCGTGGCTCCGAAATTCGACGACGGCGCCGGCGCTACCTCGGCCTGGCAGTTTAATTTTCACGGCATGATTTATGTTCCGCTTCGCTTCGGTATTGGGGAGCGCGAAAATCCCGGTGCTGATCAAAAGAAAATGGTCTTTCACGCGCCACCGCGGGTTCCCGGCGCATATGAAACCTTCAGCTACACCTCCACGGTACCCAACCCCTGGACTCAGCTGAATTTCTCATATGGTAATGACACGGTTATCGCAAACGTAACCATCGCCGCCAGAACCGTAACCAGCGCCAACGGCTATTTCAATCCACCGGATATGCTCGGTATTAACGACGCATACATCACCTTCCTCGGCGTACCGACGGATAACCTGAAACTGCAGCTCAACATGGGCGCATTTGCCAACCGCTACGGCAACATGGGCGAATTCGACCTGGGTCGCTTCAACACGCCGCTCATCGCACGCGTCGCCGGTACCGGTCTGACCGGGACCGCACTGTATGCGCTGAACGCCAAAACCACGTTGATTGCCGAATTGGGGTATCAGGGACAATTCGCAAAAGCGCCGGTGGGTGTGGAGCCGGCCGGTTGGAACGGCTTTGCCGACCCGACAGTGGGCAGCAGTTATGCGATGCACGGTCATGCAGGCGTCAATCTGAACAAAAAAGTGGAACTGGGCGGGCACTTCATCCGCGCATTCACCCGTGATGACCGCTCATCTGTGGAAAGCACTCCCGACGGTTCTATTACAGTAGGTGCTGCTGACTTGCGTTTCACCCTCGCTCGTTTCGGCCATTTGTACACAGGAATATCCTATACCAAATCCGAATCCGCTGCGGCTGTTTCCAACGTGGTTCGGGTGTTGAACGCCCCGGGCGGAAAAGGACTCATGCAAGAATACCTGGGCCCAGACAGCGACGGTAACGGCGCCCTCACCTCCTGGGGGTTGCAATACGACTTAAGCTTGGGCAACCTTCTGCGTCATCCCTCAGCGTTTGAAGGCAATGCCCCGGATTTAATGATCAGTCTTTTCGAAATATTCACCCACGTGAAGAGCGACGATGCTGATTTTAATCAGATAAATAAGTTGAAATGGGGCGGTGAGCTGAACTGGGTGACTTCAAAATGGTTTACTTTGGGCGCTCGCTACGACCTGGTACTCCAAGAATTGGGAGAAGACGCTCGTACCCACGAAATCATTTCCGGACGTCTCATTTTCCACAGCGATTGGAATTCCAGAGATCAATTGACGCTGCAGTATTCCCATTATCGCACCGGTAACGAAGTGGCCGTTCGCGAAGGGTATCCGCCGGCTGATGACCTGACGATTGTTCCCGATGATCACGTAATCAGCCTCACGGCCAGCATGTGGTGGTAAAAATGAAGAGTTCGATTTTTATATTGACCGGCATCGCCTTTTTGGCTTCCGCCTGTAACATTTCCACCGGCGACCGCGACAAGATCGATGACACGCAGCAAATCGAAATGATCGATCCCTGTAGAGAGTCCCAGGCGCTGACGCACAAAGAACTCGAAGACTTTGAACTGGGTATCGCCTCCACCTGGTGGCTCTCCACCGATGGGACCGGAACGGTAGATCCCATGCCGGGAAGAGAGCCTGAAGCCACGCTCATAGAAGGTGGCCGATGCGGCGTCAGTAAGTACGCGTTGAACATACGCACCGAAGGCACCACGATTTTCGGCGGCGCCATGGGACTGAACTTCATGTTTCCCACCGACGCCTCCGAATATGACGGCATCGCGTTCTGGGGCCGCGTCGAACCGGAGTCCAACCAAAGAGTGATATTCTTCGGCGTCAGCGAAACCAACACCGACGAATGGAGTAGTCAACGCTATAGCGAAGATGATACCCCTAGCTGCCTCGAAGTGACGGACGATGATTCCCAAAAATGTGACCGATTCGGCATTGCGGTAGGGCTCGGCGAAGAATGGCGTTTCATCAAACTACCGTTCAGCAAATTCGCCCAACGCGGCTATGGTCAAGTCGTTCCGGAAGGAATGGACACAACCAACCTGTTCGGTCTCAATATCGGCTTCGGCGCCGGCGACTTCAACTTCTGGATAGACGACATCTCCTTCTACAAAGAGTAGGAGCAACCGTCAGAATCCCTTTCAATCCAAAATCACGACGAACTTCGTAGGGGCGATTCTCGAACTGATCATCTATCACATTTTCCAAGGTATCCGAGACAGCAACAAAAATGTAGGGTCCGGGCTTTACGCCCGGCCGGGTCCGGGCTTTACGCCCGG
>JAFGXQ010000191.1 GCA_016936575.1 Deltaproteobacteria bacterium | reverse complement strand
CCTGGGGGTTGGATATTTTACGTTCATATGTGGCGGGTTATTTGAGGGAGGAGATACAAGCCGAAGCACTGACCAAAGATGTTGCCGCTTACAGCCGTTTTTTAAATCTGGCCGCCGAGCTTTCCGGGCAATACACCAATTACGCGAAAGTCGCTTCGGACGCACAAATCAAGAAAGACACCATCCGCCGCTACATGGAGATATTGTCGGATACGCTGCTTGTCGAATTTGTCCCCAGCTACACAGATGTGGATTCCGCCAGACGGGTGCGGCAAAAAGACAAGTTCATTTTCTTTGATATGGGCGTTCGGAACGCACTGCTTGGGAGAACTACTCAGTTCTCAAAGGAAGAATGGGGGCAATTGTTTGAGCAATGGCTTATACTTCAGACCATTTATTATAATCGGATGTTTCAAAAAAACTGGCGCATACGCTCCTACAGAGATGCAATGGGCGTGGAAGTGGACTTAATAATCGAAACTCGTTTGCGAATATTGGCGGTAGAAATAAAATCCGCTACCATCGCGCATCCCCGTATGTTCAAGTCGCTTGCCAAATTCGGTGACATTTCGGGACGTCAGGTCGAAAAATTTGTGGTGTATCAAGGCGAGCATCTTCAGGATTTTGAAAGCCTCGGAAAAGCGATCCCTTATCGTCGCTTTTTGGAGGAGCTGCTTCCCGATTTGGACGCATAGCACGACAAGCTACAAATACAAAGGCCCCCATTTGTCCTGATGAGCCAGGAATAAACGAATTTCAAATTCCAGCTGGTGATAGTCGGGTTCCATGTACAGGCAGAGGCGGTAGAACGCTTTGTCGTGCCCTTTTTCTTTTAAATGCGCCAATTCGTGCACACAGATGGCACGCAGAAACTCGATGGGGGCTTTTTTAAACACCGATGCAATTCGAATTTCATTTGACGCTTTCAGTTTGCTGCCCTGTACCCGTGAAACAAAACGATGCTCCCCAAGGGCGTTCCGTTCGGCGCTCACCCGGTCGTCGTATCGGACTTTCGAAATCGTACCAGACTGCTTCATAAAGTTTTTTTTCAGTTGCATGACATAGTCGTACAGCGCCCGGTCGGTGCGGATATTGTGAACATCGGGATATTTGTTCAATAGCACGGATGCCGCCTTGTTTTCGTCAAGCAATCGCTCTACCTGCGCCACTATATCGGCCGGGTAGTGGGCGAAATAGCTCATGACGAAAACCAGCGGCTGGTTTTTTTGCAGAAACCGACGAGCATCAGCATGACGGGAACTTCAATCAGTACCCCCACCACGGTGGCGAGCGCGGCGCCGGATGACAGCCCGAACAGCATGACCGCGGTGGCGATGGCCACTTCGAAATGATTGGATGCACCAATCATGGCTGCGGGTGCGGCGTCCTCGTATTTCAGTTTGAGCAGTTTCGCCAGGGCGTAGCCAAGCGCGAAAATGAAAACAGTCTGTATGAACAGCGGAATGGAAATCCACAGGATAGTGAGCGGATTGGCGAAAATGACGTCGCCTTTAAAGCTGAACAGCAGCACCAGGGTCAGCAGCAGTGCACTGATGGTGACCGGTGTGAGCACGGGAAGAAACCGCTTGTTGAACCATTTTTCTCCTTTGTGCTGTAGAATCCATTTGCGCGAAAAATGCCCGGCCACCAGGGGAAGTGCCACATAAATGGAAACCGAGAGCAGCAGCGCCTGCCACGGAATAGGAAGACGCCCCACCCCCAGCAGAAATCCGCCGAGAATGCCGTAGAGCAACAGCATGAGCAGCGAATTGACGGCTACCATCACCAGCGTTAGGCCGTCGTTGCCTTTGGCCAGATATCCCCACACCAGCACCATCGCCGTGCAGGGGGCAATGCCGAGCAGAATCGCACCGGCGAAGTAGCTGCGCCACAACGGAATCTGCAGCATCTTGATACCCTCGTGCAGAACCACGGTTCCCGCCCCGTGGGTTGCACCGACCGGAAGGTCCAGGCCGAACGGCAGCTTCACCAGGTCGGTGGCCGTCTCGCCGATAAACTGTTTCAGCAGCACCCCCAGAAAGAGCATGGCGATGCCGTACATGGTAAACGGTTTCACTGCCCAGTTGATAAACAGAGTCAACAGTACCGGACGCCTGGTTTTACCGGCGGCAATTGCCTGACGAAAATCGATTTTGACCATGATGGGGTACATCATGAAGAAGAGGCATATGGCGATAGGAACGGAGACTACCGGCGCACCGTTCACATCAATGCTCCATCCGTCCAGCATGCGCGCGAATGCAGGGGCGAATTTTCCAAGAGCGATGCCCGATAGAATGCACAATCCCACCCACACCGTTAAATAGCGCTCGAAGATGCTGGTCATTTTCCGTTCCGCGGTGACTTCGCTGACGGTTGCCGCCTCATTCATTCAGAAACTCCCTCAGTAATGGATTCCGGCAGGGTTTCTACAAACGCTTTAATTTCGTCCCGCACCCGGCGGTATGCGTTCAGTTTTTCTTCTTCGGTTTTCGCGTCTTTTGCCAGCGCCGGTGGGTCGTCGAATCCGCGGTGAATCACTTCGGCACTGCCGGGAAAAATCGGACAGGTTTCATGGGCATGACTGCAAACCGTGATCACATAGTCAATCGGCGTGTCCAGATATGCATCCACCAACTCGGATTGCTGGGTACTGATGTCAACACCGGCTTCTTTCATCACCTGTACGGCGTTGGGGTTCAGCCCGTGGGTTTCAATGCCCGCAGAATAGGCGATGATATTTTCGGACTTCAGATACCGGGCCCAGCCTTCAGCCATTTGGCTGCGACAGGAGTTGCCGGTGCATAAAAACAGGATGGTGGTTTTATTGTTCATTGCTGATTCCTTTATGTTGGAGAGTTTCTTTATCGTCAGCTGAACCCGATGAAGGAGGCCGAGAATCGGGGGCGCACGGCGCGGCCTCAGTGCATGCGTGTATGTTTGTCAGCGCCAGCTGGTCTGTTCGCCATTGGGCGGTTTGTTTCATACGCGAAAGAAGCCATTGAATGATCGTTGTCGTGTCATCGTTATCAATCAGCGAATAATGCACCCATTTTCCTTTTTTTTTACTGTCGACCAATCCGGCCGAAATGAGAATTGACATGTGTCTCGAAAGGGTTGCACCGCGAATTTTCAATAATGATAGCAGTTCACAAGCGCAAAGAGACGGGTGACTGGCCAGCGCACAGACAATACGCAACCGGTTGGGTTCGCAGAGAGACTTGAATGTCGATGTGATGTGTTTCATTTAGTCACTTGGCTAATTGACTAACTGTTTTGGGTAACTTAGCGATTTGTAAAGATAAGTCAACCCTTTCAGTTGAGGAAAAATGTCAAAATATTTCGGAATTGCGGTTGGTGTCTTCAGAAAAAAACGTTTTCGCCGATAAAATGTCACATGGCATTTACAGCGGACATTTTTATGCTAGAATTAGAAAAGTTCACAAATACTTCTAATGACGAGGGGAGAAAATCAATGAAAGTAAAATTTTCCATTCTATTCGTTTTGTTGCTCTCTATGGTTCTGTTAGCCGGCTGTGATGACGGCGACAGCGGTGACGACAATGGGGATACCGATGATCCCACAGATTCCGACAGCAGCACGGATGGGCAATCCATCGAAATTTTCAGTTGGTGGACATCCGGCGGAGAGGCGGAAGCGCTGCAGGCGTTAATTGACGCGTTCAATGATGAGTATCCGGAAGTAGACGTGGTGAACGTGAGTGCAATTCTGGGGCACGGCCAGGACGCGCGCGAGGAACTGGCAAATCGTATGGCGGCCAATGATCCGCCGGACACGTTCCAGCTGGGCCCGCGGGATTTCCAGAATTGGGTGGAATACAACGGCGATGTCACCGACAATCGGTTGGAACCGCTGGATTCGTTGTTTGCGACCGAGGGTTGGGCGGCTGACTACCCCGCCGGTGTGTTGGAAGTGTTAAAATACAACGATTTGTATTACGCGGTGCCGCTGAATATGCATCGCCAGAACACCCTGCTGTACAATATGGATTTGGTGCCCACACCACCCACCACCATGGATGAATTCCTCACGTTGATGGCGGATTTGAATACCGCCGGTACCGTGCCGGTGGCGGTCAGCGCTACGGGAGGATGGACCCTTGAAATTATTTTCTTTTCCATGATGGCCGGTACCGCCGGTGCGGAATACCACCGCGATTTCTTTACCGGTGCGCTGGATTTGACCGATGCCGCGAATTTGGAAGGATTGAACAACACAATCGCGAATTACAATACATTGATGAGTTACGCCAACGCGGATGCCGGCGCCATCGGGTGGGATCAGGCTGCAGACATGCTGATGGCCGGGACGGCCGCCATGTATATTCACGGCGACTGGGCCAAAGGGTACTATGTGTCGAATTCATGGATTCCGGGAACCGATTTTGACGTCATGGCTGTTCCGGGGAGTGAGAATGAATTCATTTATAACGTAGATACCTTTGCATTGTGCAACGGCGCCGCGAACAGAGAGAACGCAATGAATTTTCTGCGCGTAATCGGCGGCGCCACTGCTCAGGAAGCCTTCAACAAGGTAAAAGGGTCCACGCCGGTCCATCCGGATGTCGATATTTCAACCTGGGATTCTGCGGCAACCAGTACATTTAATGACTATGAAAGTGCGACAATTTTGCATAATGTAGAGATTCACCAATTCTCAGTGCCCGATGCGACCGTTGAATCCGGAGCTGTGGGCCTGGCGGACAAATTATTGGAGTTGTACCAAGGTACAATTACCGATGCTGAACTGGTTACGTGGATTACAACCAATTATGTGGTCGCTACCCAGTAGACAGCTGTAATGAAGGATATATGACTTCAAATACTCTCCGGCGTCTTATTTTTGTGTTCATTGGTTGTATAGGATGGGTCTTTTTGTCCTGTAACGAGGACGAAACCGTTCCTGACGATGCCGTTCGCATCGGCCTGCTACTGCCGTTCACCGGAGAGGATGCGGCCATCGGCACCAATTACGAACATGCGGTACTCATGGTGGAAGACGAAATCAACCGAAACGGCGGTATCGGCGGACATCCTGTGGCGTTTATTGCCAAAGATACCCATTCCTCTGCAGATCGGGCATGGCAGGCGATACTCGAGCTGCAGCAGGAAGGTGTGGTGGCAATCATCGGGCCGGAAAGCACGGAGATTGCTCGAACGATTCTCCCCAGACTGCAGCAGAGCGGTATACCGTTGATTTCTCCGGTGATTTCGGGGGGAGAGTCGATTTTTTTGGACGAGGGATACAAATGGTTCCGGCTGTCGCCGTCTGCGTCCATTATCGGGCGTACATTCGCCAATCGATTGTGGGATGACGGGGTGACCGAATTGAGTCTGGTATACTCCAACGATGACTATAACCTGGATTTTATCGGTGCGCTGGCCGTTCGATTTACTTCCCGAGGAGGGTTGATTTCTTCGCGCGTCTATCTGGCGGATGGTGCGCTCAGCTATGCGGACAAGGTGGCGCAATTGAAGCAGGGCGGAACCTCTGACGTGGTGATTTCTGCTTCGGTGGAAGGGGCTGCGCGTTTTGTAAATGATTTGACCTCAACCTATTCCAGCACGCCATGGGACTGGTATTTGTCTCCGCTGCTGGAAACGCCGGTGTTTCCTCAGAATACTTTTCCCGGTGCTGTGGAAGGCGCTCAGGGTGTTGGTATTGAGGTGTCGGGGTATGATGAGACATTCAGAGACATGTACGTCAGTCGCTGGAAAACGGAGCCGCTGGACGGCGCATTCTTTTATTATGATGCGGCCGCGTTACTGACGTTGTCGCTGGAGCAGGTGGCAGTATCCGGCGCGCCATTTTCGCAGGAGTCGACGCAGGTTGCGGTTGATGATGTGGCGTATCGCGGGGGTATTCAGGTGAAATGGAATCAGCTGAACGCCGGGTTGAGTCAGGTGCGGGCAGGTCAGGCGATTTCGTATTCCGGGTTGAGCGGGCCGATATTGTTTGATGAAGTGGGCGAGCAGCAGAAGGCGCCGTTGAAGTATTGGTCCATTGTGGACGGGGAGGTGGTAGACGATGTGGTGGAATAAATGGAACCGTTTTTTACTGATCAGTTCAGCGTTCGCAGGGGTGATGTTGTTTTCCGGTGGTCTGTTTGCACAGGCGGAAGAAGTTGTCGATTCAGACACCGCAATGGATGAGAACAGCGTTGCGGACACGGACAATGATGTTTCCCGGACGGATACAGATGTTTCTGAAGAAGAAGTGGTTGGTGCCGACGCTGAATTGTCTGAAGCGGAGGTTGAGGAGGATTTGGCGCTATCGGAAGGCGACGGCGAGCTCGATATGCTGGGGGCATCCCTTGAGGAGTTGCTGGCAACACCGGTGGAAGTGTGGTCTGCATCCAAAACAGAAGAGACTGTGGAGACCGCGCCGTCGGTGATTGATGTGGTGACCGCGAGGGATATTTCTCTGTGGGGGTACAAGACTGTGGCCGAAGTGCTTCAGCATATGGTCGGTTTCTATGTGATCGATGATCACATTCTTCCCAATGCAGCAGTGCGCGGCGTATCCGGCGGGCTGGGTGC
The DNA here is from genome assembly GCA_016936575.1 of Deltaproteobacteria bacterium. Lineage (GTDB taxonomy): Bacteria > Myxococcota_A > Polyangia > JAAYKL01 > JAAYKL01 > JAFGXQ01. The sequence goes on along the minus strand of JAFGXQ010000191.1, from coordinate 2,270 downwards.
GGAGAGCGGGATTATCAAAGTGATGATCAACGGCCGTTCCGTGGCGTTTCGATCCACATCTGGAAACTGGTTGGGGCCGGAGCTGATACCGCTGATTGCGGTGGAACGCATTGAGGTGATTCGCGGCCCCGCATCGGCGTTGTACGGTGCGGATGCCTTTTTGGCGACGGTGAACATCGTGCTGAAGAAACCCGAAGATTTAAACGGAATGCAGGCGCTGCTGGCGTTGGGCGATTCCGTTAATTCTTCGGACAGCAATTGGGATGTCGATCGTCGACTGGAGATTGTGGGCGGTGCGCAGCACAAACGTTTCGGTTTTACATTTGGTATGGGTCGCACTTTTGAAGATCGGGACGGTCTGCGTATTCCGTTTTCTTCCCCCACTCCGCTGATTCCGTCCTATAATGCGGGGAGTCGTGACGCCGACCATTTGGAACAGCGGTCCGATGTGGGAAGGATTGAGCTTTCCTACACCAATGAAGACCGTGGATTCCTACGCCTCAGTGGGTATGTCTCAAGCATTGAACGTTCCGGCGAGTTCAGTCAGTGGACGCAGTTGTCAGACGGCCTCGACAGTTATGGTCGCGAGAATCAGACGAAAATTCATTTGCAGCAGGTTCAGCTCGGATTGGACGGAGAGCTGTACGCCGGAGACAATCTGACGTTGGACTTGTATTTGACCTATTTCAGGGGCGGCCCGGGGGATGATGACCGCATTGAAGTGGCCAGTGATCTGTTTTATGTGAAACGTCATTTTTCCTTCCATGGATTCAATGGGGTTTTAGAAGCCAATTGGCGCCCTCACGAACGCCTCAGTTTTATCGCCGGAATGGAGATGCTTCTGGATCATGAGCACCTGGGAGCGCATCGTCGTATAGATAAGAGTACCGGAGAAGTGATAGGAACCATTGATGCCGCAATGGATTCAAAGCAGTTCTTGAACCCGGCTGTCTATCTGCAGGCCAACGCCACGGCGGTTCCCGATTTTCTCAAGTTTACCGGTGGCTTGCGGTTGGATTATCATAACGTGTACGGCAGCAAGATAACCGGACGGGCGGGTACCGTATTTTTGTGGAGCGAACGGTTCACGACCAAACTGCTGTACGGAAGTGCGTTCAAAGCGCCGTCGCCCACCCTGTTGTACTCCACGCCGATAATGCCAGGAGATGTGGTGGGCAACGAAGACCTGAAGCCACAATACGTGCATACCTTTGAATTCGCGCCGTCTTTGCGGGCTTCGAAAAATATATCGATTTATTCGGCGGCGGCGTACAGCGTGATTCTTGACAAAGCGGAATTTGTTCCCGAAGGAACCAATATCACGGCGCAGAACGTGTCGAAGGTGCGAACCCTGTCGCTGGAAACCGGTGTTGATATGGCGTTTGAAGACGTGTTGGCTTCATATGTCTCCATGGAGTTTCAGCGGGCATCGAGAGAACAGCCCTATTCGGATTACCGCAACAATCTGGTGGGAACTGAAAACATTGTCGCCCCCGCCTGGATATTCCGAGCGGGGTTGTCGTACAGCCTGCCGTTCAGTGACGTATTTCCGTTCCGGGTGGGGTCGCGCCTGATGGTGGTTGGCGAGCGCCGTGCATCCGGCGACAACATTGTTGAAAACGGAGATTCGTACCTGCTGCCCGTCTACCCGATGGTCGATGCTTTCGTTGCCAGCGATGATTTGCCTATTCTTCCGAACGGCAAAACCACTATTCGTTTTACCGCCTATAATCTCGCCGATGTAAACGGTCCGGACCCTGGATTTGCGGGTGTGGATTATCCGCTTTTAGGTCGGCGTTTCATGCTTGAAGCCGTGCAGAAATTTTAGGATTTCATTTCAAAATTCATTATCGGTCTATTTTCCGGGGCAATACAATGGCTGGCACGAATAGCCGTCAGTGGAATCCCAAACCTGGGGTGGTAGACAGAGATCGCCGGTATCACAGTCGTCATCGGTTTGACAAGGATCACTTTCGTACTTGCATGTTTTCTGCGAAAATGTGGTAACAGTGGCGCATCGATCATAATAGGGTATGCAAATTCCGCTGCTGCCTTCTACGCAGTCACTGTGTACTTTACACGGGGCGAAAATGCAATGATTGAGCTGGTATCCCCAAACCCCTGCAGGAACGCAAATTTGATTGTCCGGGACTGAACAATCTTCGTCAGAAGAGCACTCATTGCAGATACATTCATTGTGAGGAATGTAATATCCGGGATAGAGTTCCTCCACCAGGTAGCACCCACATCCTTCATCACAGTCGGCAGAT
>JAFGXQ010000190.1 GCA_016936575.1 Deltaproteobacteria bacterium | reverse complement strand
CTGTCGCCCCAGGTGGCGGTAAGCTGACCGCGCGTGTTGTAGGCGTAGTGAATTTCGTTGCCCAGCGCATTGCGTTCAAGCGTTTTGCATAACGAGGGGTCAGACCCCGCCTATTGACCTTTTGTCGCTGACGCGCAATTTTCATAAAAATTATTACGGATAGTTGTTTAATCTTATGAATATACAGATAAATTTGTGTACTGTTTTTCAGACTTGACCAGTCTGGTCATTGATTATCGGCAACTGATTGGTTTGGCAAAGGGCATTGTTTCAAACGCTTCCGCTGAGACATGAGAACGGTGTCTGATCGGGAAAATGGGTATTTCACACCTACTTCGGCAAGGGGGGAGACATGTGTGATTTCGTGGATTTTCGGAAAGCGGTCTGAGCAGCGACAACAATTTTGAGTTTTTATATCTGCCGCGGAGTGGTGCAGGTGGACGATTGTTGTATATTGCATAGTGATGTTTATTTTGATGAAAGTGAATCGATGAGTTTACCTGCTTCCGCTGATGAATTGTCTGTGAGAGTCGCTGAGCTTGAAGAACGCCTTGCCTCGTACGAGCGATTGCTGACCAATACGCCGGATCTTTTTTATCGCACAGACATGGATGGAAAAATCACCTTCATTTCTCCGTCTGTGTACCGGTTGTCCGGTTACACGGTGGAAGAGGCCATGGGAATGAAGATGGCCGAAGAAGTGTATCTGAATCCCGAAGAACGGAGTGCTTTTCTTCGCGAACTCAAGGCACACGGCAGCGTTTTTAATTTTGAAGCGGAATTGGTTCGCAAGGATCGGTCAACCTGGTTTGCCTCCACAAATGCCCACTGGCTTACCGATGACAACGGCAACATCGTCGGCGTCGAAGGTATCACCCGAGACATTTCCACGCTCAAACAGACGATGTCTTCGCTGCAGATGATGGAAGAGCGGTTTCGTCTGGCATTTCATATCAATCCGGATTCAATCAATATCAACCGTATTTCGGACGGCGTGTATCTGGACATCAACGAAGGATTTACCGAACTCACCGGGTATACGCGGGAAGAAGTGATCGGTCGGTCGTCTCTGGAAATAAACATTTGGAATCATCCGGCGGATCGCGCCCGTTTGGTGAAGCAATTGTCATCGGAAGGGTATGTAAAGAATCTTGAAGCCGAATTCGTGATGAAGGACGGCAGCGTTCATGTGGGTCTGATGTCGGCACGCATCCTCGAGGTTGACAATGAGCAATGCATTCTTTCCATCACCCGGACAATAGAAGATTTGAAAGCGGCTGAACGAGAAAAAGCACGTCTGGAGACAGAACTTGCCCAAGCCCACAAGATGGAAGCGATTGGCCGACTGGCGGGGGGAATCGCCCATGACCTGAATAACCAGCTCGTACCCATTTTAGGGTATTCGGAAATGCTGCTGCTGGATAGCGATGCGAGTACCGTTTCCCACAAGCGGTTGTCTGCGGTGGTGAAAGCTGCTGAAGGCGCCCGGGACATGGTGCAGCAGCTGCTGGCGTTCAGCAGAAAACAGACACTGGCGTATCAGAATGTTGAGTTGAACGATTTGCTGCGTGAGTTCAAGACGCTGCTGCATCGAACGATTCGTGAAGACGTTGAGATTAAACTGTCACTGTCGGCCTCGTCGGCGAGAATATGTGCAGATCCGGGACAGATCAAACAGGTTATTATGAATTTGGTCGTCAACGCCGCAGATGCGATGCCTTCCGGCGGTGTGGTACACATCGAGACGTCACGGGCAACCGTTGAGGCACAAAATATTCCGTATGAATTGAAAATTTCTCCGGGGAGTTACGTCGTTGTGGTTGTTCGCGATACCGGCATGGGAATGGATGAGGCAATCAGACAACAAATCTTTGAACCGTTTTTTTCAACCAAAGGAGAGCAGGGAACCGGACTGGGACTCGCGACAGTGTACGGGATTGTTCGGCAGCACAATGGCGACATTTATGTCTCCAGCGAGCTGGGGCGCGGCGCAACATTTACGATTTTTCTGCCCACCGCCGGACAATGTGAATCGGCGGCACAGCGCACAGCGGCGGAGCGAGTAGCGCGGGTCGGTACAGAAACCATATGTTTGGTAGAAGACAACGAGATGGTGAGAGATCTCACTCGGGAGATACTCGAAACGTATGGATATCGCGTGCTTACCGCAGATAGCGGCGCGGCGGCGCTGAAGATGCTGGACAAAGAAAGCGATATTGATTTGCTACTTACCGATATTATTATGCCGGGAATGAACGGACGTGAGCTGAAGATGCTGGACAAAGAAAGCGATATTGATTTGCTACTTACCGATATTATTATGCCGGGAATGAACGGACGTGAGTTGTACACCGCACTTTCCACGCGTTTTCCGCAAATGAAAGTATTGTACATGTCGGGTCATTCCGATGACATTATCTCGCATCAGAATGACATCGACCTCGATCAATCCTTCATCCAAAAACCGTTCACTGCCGACAACATGGCCGCCAAAATTCGTTCCATTCTGGATGCATAAACGGGGTCGTCAATTGGGTTATTTTGAGATTGTGTAGAACGCGATGTCATCTATCCATAAATCAACTTCACCGTTGCTTTTTTGATACTCCCAAATAAGTTCTTTTGCCGTAGCGAGGACTTCTTCAATGGTTAGCCCCTCCGGATTGGAACCTCGCTCCATTTCATCAAATGGAATGCGAATGAGCTGCCACTCATCAGTGATTTTTGCACCAAAATCGTACTCGAAATCATTGTAATTGGTAAGGGAGTCTGCGGCCAGGACGTCGTGGGTGCAGTTGTCATCCGCCCCTGTTTTTTTATACGGCAATTTAAAGTGAAGCCCTGATGGAACGGTTGTTCCTTTCGCCATAAATTGAATACCATTGTATTGGGTGAAATCTTGTGTGGGATTTTGCACAATGGGGCATATGGTATCTGCGCCCGTAGCGGCAAATACTCCAAGATAATCCCAACCAAACACCCCCCCTGTCGTTCCGCTCATATGAAAAGCGTAGCCTGTTTCACCGTATCCGGGTGCTTCAGAATAAAAGATGCCGTTGTTGTAGTAGCTGGTGGGCACCACAATCGAATTGCCGCCGTCGTATTGATCGTCATAGGTAATCCAGATACCATCCAGTTCATTCCGGTCATCGCTGTCATCGAAATTGTCAATCAAGTAACTTGTGATGGTGCCTTCACGGGGGTCGGTGTCATCTGTGTTGGAATCTGTTTGAGTGTCAGTATTGCCGTTATTGAAAGCACTTTCTGTTTCTGTATCAGCCGAGGCCGTAGAATTTGATGGAGTCGAGTCGCTGTCAACTTCGGTGGTTTCGACATTCGAGTCGAGATAGTCCGACTGGCACCCAATGAGGGCGAATTGTAGAACGCAAGATACAGCTATCCATTGAAACTTTTGGGTAAACATAAAATCTCCTTGCTGCGGTATTCAGTGCAGTATCGTCGTTTTGTTGTTACTAATACAGTGAACAATATCGCATGAAACAGCTCATCAAAAGGGGTCAGACCCCGCCTATTGACCTTTTGCTTGCAAAGGGGGTCAGACCCTGATCATTCATCACATTTTTAGAAGTACGTTTTGCGGCAGCATAGATTCCCCCTTGAAAAGGGGGCAAGGGGGAT
>JAFGXQ010000189.1 GCA_016936575.1 Deltaproteobacteria bacterium | reverse complement strand
ATCAAGACGACATCCCCCTTGCCCCCTTTTCAAGGGGGAATCTATGCTGCCGCAAAACGTACTTCTAAAAATGTGATGAATGATCAGCCCATAACCCCCACCCTCCGTATTCAACTGCACTGAAGAATTCTAACCCTTGAATAAAATTCTAATTATGTCTTTGCAAATTTGACCAAAACCGTCTAGCAAGGCAATATGGTAAGCATAAATCCGTATTAACCGAGGAGACATGTATATGCGTTCTTTTGGCACAATCGTTTCAATGTGTATCTTGACGTTGCTGACAGCGTCCGTATCGGCACAAAATGATGCAGCCGGTGGAGATGATCCCGGAGATATTTTCGCAAAACCGGATTCCGGGGACACCGCAGAAGAAACAGAAGCTGACGCCCCAAAGAAAAATTCCAGCGGTTCCAGCGAAATGGTCATGGACGCAGAAACAATACCGCAAGAGGATGGGAGCGGACAGCTCGTCGATGCCGACTTTCTCAGTCTGGGGGGAACCGCGGCGTGGCTCGATCGCAACGGACTGGGCGCCCATGCGGCAGTGGGTGGATACACATGCGCACGCGAATACTGCAATACCATTCTCGATGTGAGCATACTCGGGTCGATTGCGGGAACCCTCGGCGCGTTTTACAAGCTGAATCCCAACTGGTCATTTTTCGCAGATCTCACCTTTGCCCGGCTGAACACCAATTTTCGCGATGGTGGAAGCGACTACAACGTTGCCGATGACAACCACGGTTTCGTTTTTTCTTTTCTGCTCGGTCCTTCGTTTCATCTCCCGGTCAAAGGATGGCTCGACATTTATACCAACATCGGTCTCGGCCCTGTCTTCCTGAAGGAAACCATTTCCGGAGATGAAGCACACCGCTGGGGAGGTATCGATTTTCAATGGGGATTGGGGGCGGATCTCTATTTCTGGAGCGTGGGCGCCCTGAAAAACTTCGCAATCGGTCCGTATATGAGCTTCGGATTTCCCATTTGGATAAAAACCTGTGATATTCAGGGCGGCATGGAAAACTGCAAATCACCGTCAGAGCTCAACGACGATACAGACGGCGACTTGTACTTCAACGAGAAGCCTATCTTCTTTCAGCTCGGAATCGAAGCCAAGCTTCATTTCTCAATCGGCGGCAAGAAAGACACTCCGACATCGATGGAAGTGACCACCAAGCCCGCATCCAAAGAGGACAACGCGAAAGATGGCGAAGAAAAAGAAGCGGCAGAAAAAGACGGTGAAGATGCGGACGCCGATAATGCCGATGCTGATGCCGATGCTGGTGCCGAAGCCGATGCCGATGCCGGCGGCGATGCAAACTGGGATATGTAAACCCAACTTCTTCTACGCGATCTAATCCTCATTTTTTACATCTTTTTTTACATCAGTGTTGTCATTCGGATACGCAAGCGCCAGCCGGGCCTCAAATCGCTGCCTCAGCCGGGGATTATTTTTGAGAAACCACTGTCGATGGTTTGAAATATATTGCTGTCGCACGGTATCGTTCAAGTCTTTGGGGATACGCGCCAACCGGTCGTCGACGCTGTCGAATCCCTCAAACGGAGCGGCCAACCGCGACCACGTCTGAGCAACGAATTCAGGGTTCATCTCAATACCGACGCATCGGCGGTTCAACTGTTGACACACTCGTGCGGTGGTACCGCTTCCCAAAAACGGATCAAGCACCACGTCATTCTCTCGGGATGACGCGAGAACCATTCGCTCTATCAACCCCTCTGGTTTCTGGGTGGGATGAGGCTGCCGATTTTCATTGCAATAGTGTACATGTGAAAACTGCCACACATCTCCGGGGTTGGCGCCGCGCATGTTATTCCTGGCGCGATAGTATTTTTGAGGAACCCGCACATCATCCAGATAAAAATGAAATTGCCTGCTTTTGGTGAACATCAAAATGTCGTCATGGCGCGGCGAGAATCCGCGCGTTCGCCCCAGCCCCTGTGTGTAGTGCCAGCATATCCAGCTGTTAAAATACATGCCCAGCTCCCGCTCCAACGTGTCGAACAGATATGAAATGAAACGCACCCCCATAAACACGTACAGGGTGCCTTGCGGCGTCAACAGGCGTTTGGCTTCTGAGAGCCAGTCCCGTGTGAAGCAAAGATATGCATCAAAATCCCGATTATCATTGTTGTTTCCGTAATCTTTTCCCAGATTGTACGGCGGGTCGGCGATGACCAGGTTCACACTGTCGCTTTCCATTCCACGCATGACGGAAACCGCATCATCAGTATGAATCGAAATGAAATCGTCGGTGTTGTGAGATGTCACCACTACAGATTCACGCTCCGACGCCCGGTGATGCGCACCGCATCGACTTTCCATTCCCCGTCACTTTTCAATAGATGTGCATTCAGCATAAACGGATCGGCCGCTTTGCTCGCTTCCTCCAACCATTTTCCGGGCTGCTCGACAAATTCTCGTATATCCGGAACGGTTTGTCCTTCCCGAACCACAACAAACGGTACGGATACATCCGCTTCCAAACGAGACGAAGCGATGTCCACGCCAAACACCGGATAAGCAATGTGAAAAGCGCCGTATCGACGAAACATAATCATCAGCATCGCTTTACTGGACCGTCTGTCATTACTGCCGGGATTCGCGACAAACGTTTGGGTGGCCAAATCAAACAACCCGGAGATGTCATGTTTTTCGGCACGCTCCGCAGCCTGCGCCACCAACGCTCGAATGGCTTGCTCATCATCTTCGGGCTCACATCCGCTGCATGCCGCCAGGCCCCACACGATTGAAGCGAATAACGCTGCAGCAACGGCATATCGGATGTATCGCAGATTCTGTCTACACATTTGTTTCATTGCTCTGATATAACACAAACAAAATAGAATGCCCATACTTCCACCATGTTGCCTGTGTCCACATGGTTAAACCATAATACGAATCACAAATCACACACATCTCATATTGCTAACACTTTCTTGGCGAACAAAACGCTATTTTCTTTTTTTGATACGATCGCAATCCGGAATTCTACTGTATGATAACCAGGGGAGGATCGGACATATTGCCGATGAAACAATCTGTATCATCGGGACTTTTTATTTATTCCTTTAAGGAGGCTTCATGACACGCAAGTTAATTTTATTCGTCGCGCTTGTCGCGCTATTCATCATATGGGGCTGTGGTGAAAAAGCCGTGGAAAGCGAAACAGACACATCAGACAGCAGTGGCGACAGCGACAGCGATCATACGAATGATTCCGACAGTGATTCGCCGGACACTTCCGATACCGGCGATACCAGCGACGGCAGTGACGATTCGGAATCAGACAACATTGTGGACGGCCCCAGCAACTTCGGCTGTGAAGAACCAATTGAAGGCGGCGGCACCCGAAGCGGTTACCACACCTTCTTCCTGGACATTTGCGGCGACAGCTACAATGTGCAGACCAATCCATGGGGCGGTGCCACACAAACCATCACCGCGGGAGGAGAAAATGTATTTGTGGTAGATAGTCTGGAGCCGCCGGATTACAGTTTCAGCGAAGTTGTTTCGTATCCGTCTGTGTACAAAGGAAAAAACCAGGGGGGAGACGGAACCACCAATAGCGGCATGCCGATTCAGGTGAGTGACATCCAGTCGGTGGAAACCGGTTTCTCACACAACGGCGCCGAGATGTACTTTTACGGCAATGCCACGTACGACGTGTATTTTACCAACAGTTCGACCTATAACAGCGGTCAACCGGATCGCTACCTGATGGTTTGGCTGTACACGTTGCAACTGAACCCCATTACCGACCAGGGATACAGCTGCGGCGGCGAAGACCCCAAATACACCAGCGCCTGCTCGGGTGCGGGCTCATTGGAAATCGGCGGGGTGGAATTCTACCGCTTTGTCGGCACCAACGGTTCACGTCCGGTCATCAGCTATCTGCCTGTAGATTATCTTCCTACGTTTGAATTCGATTTGAACGAATTCATTCAAGATGCAGTGGCGCAGGAGTTTCTCACAGACGACATGTACCTCCAGAGCATCCAGGCCGGGTTTGAGCTGATACGAGATGCAGACGGCGCCACCGCCTACGGTTTCTACGCCGACGTGCAATAACCAGTCGATTAATTCTCGCGAAAGTATTCCTCTTTACTTTGCAGGTACTTTGAGTTTCCGGGAACAACCAAATGCTTTCGCGCATAGGCGCGCCCGCCGAAATGAGCATCGCCCAGATACAGCCGATGTCCATCGTACATCTTGTGCGCGATATCTCTGTCCAGCTCGTTTACACGACGTCCGGCATCCTCATAGGCCAACTGAAGCGCCCATTTGACGTCAGCGTCCCCCAACCGGTACATGTCCGCAATTGCCCACGTAAGGTGCCATACCGAAAACGAGCGGTTTTTCTGCGTTTCTGAATCAATCCGATCGATATGCTCGAAGTACAATCGACTGACGGTTTTCGCCTGTGCGGCGGTCAACTTCTGATCCCGCAATGCCCACACACCAAGCACTGTGCTGAACCTGTTCTGCTGCAGTTCCGCTTCGGCAATTTCGAGGCTCTGATCAATATCAATCCCCGTCAGCAACACTCTGGAGCGATCCTGATACATATAGCAGCCCGATGTCATCCAACTGACCACCCATAGCACTGTCAGTCCTCCCCGGGGAATGGCATGCGTAAATGCTTTCAGGTTTCGTTTCATACTGAAAAGGTAGACACCTTATACGCAAAAACAAGAGGCGATTCCCAGGGGACAATCAATTAATCGGCAAATTGACATTTGTTTACCAGTCATTAGGTTGTCGGTACATTGCGAACGAAGGAGATGCAATAATGAAAAAATTGTTCAGCGAATATCAATTGGGACCCATTTCCCTGAAAAATCGAATTGTCATGGCGCCCATGACGCGCAGCCGCTGCTCGGGCAACATTCCCGGCGATTTGGTTGCCACGTACTACACTCAACGCAGCGAAGCCGGACTCATTATTACCGAAGGTACTTCGCCGAGCCTTCATGGACTGGGATATCCCAGAATTCCCGGCGCGTTCACCGAAGCGCAAAGAGCGGGATGGAAAAATGTGGCCGACGCCGTGCACCGGGCAGGAAGCAAATTATTTGTTCAGCTGATGCATACCGGCCGGGTTGGACACCCACTGAACCTCCCCGAAGGCGGTCGGGTGCTTGCTCCTTCGCCGATTGGTATGTCGGGAGAAATGTACACGGACGCCGAAGGCCCCAAACCCTACCCCATTCCCACCCAAATGACCGAAGATGACATTTTGCAAGCCATTGAAGATTTTGCATCCGCCGCCGCCGGATTGATGGAACAAGCGAACTGCGACGGCGTTGAGCTGCACGGCGCCAATGGATACCTGATTGACCAGTTTCTCAACACCGCATCGAACCAACGTACGGACAAATGGGGCGGAAGCGTTGAAAACCGGGCACGGTTCGCATTGGATGTAACGCGCGCGGCGGCGCAACGTATCGGCGCGAGTAGAACCGGCATTCGACTCTCCCCGTACGGCGTCTTCAACGACATGGCACCCGATAGCGAGATGGACGACTTGTACATGTACCTTACCGCGGAGTTGGCCAAATTGAATATTACGTATATTCACATCGTGGATCACAGCAGCATGGGTGCACCGGCCCCTGACCGCTCGCTCGTGGACCGAATGCGATCCATGTTTCCCAACACGTTCATTTTGTCGGGAGGCTACACCGCAGAGCGTGCCGAAGAAGATCTGCAGCAGAATAAAAGTGATTTGATTTCATTTGGTCGACCGTTCATCTCGAATCCGCAGCTTCCCACCGCCTTAAAACAGCAAACGGAATTGTCACAACCCAATTTCGACCTGCTGTACACCCCCGGCCCTAAGGGATACACCGACTACCCCCTCATCAGCGCAGCAAATTAATAGCGAGTTTATTATCAGACGCGTCGCATAACATGATGGACGATTACGGTCTCCAGCGATACACCTTCATGTCAATACGCCCCGCTGCATCGAACTGCTTCACCACCGCCCACACGGCAATCTGAAATAATTCTCTATTCGAAAATGATGCAAAAGAGGTCATCGGCAGGACATCGGAATTATTCCGCCGGCGGGGCATCCAGCGCACAGCGAACGGTGGAGGAATCAACGCCGACTTTTTTCTTTGTAGACATTTCTTCAAGCTTGTCACCGTTTTTGCGAACCTGACTGCCTTTTTCATCAGAAGGCCCCGCGTCGCTCGTCCATTCACGGGGAATCACGCCGCGTACGCAGCAGCCGCGCCATTCAAGGTCACTATATGCCGCCTGATATTCCGCCAGTGTGGGAAGCCGTTTGCCCTTCCACCGGCAATACGCTTCGGCGCCGAAGAAATTCACCGACATAGCCGGTTCGTCGCGCCCTTCCCCTTTTCGATTGTATTCGTCGTAAGACGGCTTTTCGCACACTTTTTCGTCTACACAGTCTGAAAACTCTGCGCCGTTTGCCGACCGTTTGTCGATAAAGAACGCCTTCCCTGACGCATCTGTTCCCTGCACCATATCTTCCGTTGACGTTGCCGGAGCGGCGGCGACTTCACCGGTGCAGCGCTTTTCTTTCAGCCGCGACAGCGTATCCACATTCACCCCGGCCGTCCCGGCGCTTTCAATTACGTCAGCCGCTTCATCGCAACGTAACAACTGAATCAGGCTGAGTGCCAGATTCATCGAAATCGCCTTGTCCGCAGCGTTCTCCTGATGGGCAACGGTCAGTACCTCCACCGCTTTGTCATACTTCTTCATCTGCAGGAACACCGCCCCCAACCCGCTCAAGGTGGGAACGTGCTTGTCATTGACAGCCATTGAATCTTTGAGCTGCTTTCTGGCTTTTCCCAATTTGTCGGCGTGCAGGTACAATCGCCCCAGATACGCGTATGCATCGGAGTTGCTATTGTCCAACGAAATCACCTTCTCACACGCGGCTGGTCCGTCTGTTGTATTGTTCAGTACTGCATACAACTGACAAAGCACCAGACTGGTGTCAACGTCGTCGGGTTTCGCAGCCGCCATCTCTTTTACCAGCGCCACCGCGTCATCATATTTCTGCGCGGTGATCGCCTCCATGGCTTGCTGATGCAAAGAGGTTTTCACTTCTGAATCTGCAGATGTCTCGGTATCTTGTGCGGCGTCACCGGGAAACAATCGATTGCACCCCAGCCCCGATAGAACGAGAACCACTGCTACCCATAAAACAGTCATTGTCCGTTTCATTATTTATCTCCCAAACAAAACAAGGTTCATTGTGACGGCAACTTTATAGTGAAACGGTTGCTAACGCCAGAGAAAAGAACGGCGTCCGCCAAAGTTAAAACAAATCAGACAAAACATCGAGTCAACAACACACGTTACTCCTCGTCAGCGATGAGCAGCTGCAGTCGCTCCCGCAATTCGGGAATCATATCAATCAGGCCGGAAACACTATTGTCAAAGGTGGTGTACATGGTCGGCGTTTCCGGCGCGCGGGCAGCTTCTCCGATAAATGCGGCATGCTGCTCAATTCGCGTTCGCATCGTCTCAACCGAAAAGGGACCGTCCAACAATTCCTGCGCTGCCTCGCGCCATGGGCCGAGATTGGTATTCAACGCCGCGAAAATGGGATCGCACGCAGGCGCAATCGCATAGCCGCTCCAGTAGGGATAAGTCAGACTGCAATCATCCGGTATTTCGGTCCAATGGGGCGCCGCGTGATCGGGATTCACCCAGAAGCTGGCTTCCACATCCCACGGAATCAGCCGAAAATGCCCGGGGGTATCCTCGGCAATGTAGTAATTGTGATTGTGGGTGGAATACGGATCCGTGTAAAAATACGTCACGCCGTCGTATCCGACCACAGCATCATCCACCGCCATGTACCGCGCCCATTCGTCTAAATCCATGTACTGTCCCAAAACCGAAAGCCGCGCTTCATCGTCATCGGCTGCCGCGATGGCCTGTGAAAAACCAAGAAACGCGCTGACATCAGGAGCCTCGTCATTGGTTCGAAGGCCGTCGACAACAGTTGATTCCACCGTATCAGTGGGCCAGATTTCTTTGAAAACATTCCCGTCCGGGTAATCGGGAAATCGATCCGCCGCCATCCGTCCGTCGATTTGCTCCACCATTCCATACAGCCCGAGGGATTCCCCATTCACCCGAACCACCGCCCAGGCGGCGCGGGGGGCAGTGATACCCATTTCGCGGAATAAATCGAATACAATTTTTTCCTTCATTCGACTGTCGTCGTGACGATTTGCGCGGAAATTCAAGCGCTTCAATCCAAATAAACGTTGATCCTCCACATATTTATCGAACTTCAATTTCATGCTGAGGCGATCGCATATCAGCTCGCCGGAATCATCAAAACAGCCGTACAACGTACCGTACGACCCTTTGAACCGAAGTCCCACAGTGCCGACCGCCTGCCCCTCAAAGCAAAGCGATGCTTCGGTGTACTCTTCATCGACAGCGTTTTCGATGAGCATATTCCATTCTTCCTCCGGAAGAAAAATATCAAAAACCGGCACATGATCGTAATCGAAAAGTGCCTGTGCATCTGCATCGGCGAGCGCGGGATTCACAACCGAAAGACACGCAGGCGCCTCGATATCAGTCGAATCCGTCGCTGTATCCGGTGTCCCGGTATCGGAAGCGGTGTCCGTAAGCGTGTCGCTATCTGAATCACCGGTATCATTTGTATCGGTGTTGCGGTTATCTGTGTCGTCATCATCCAAATAATCGCTATGACACGCTGAAAAAAAGCTGGGTACCAAAACCAGAAATGCGGATAAGAAATAAGTTGAAAATTGTGCAGACACTATGAACGCTCCTTCATGATGCAAATATTGTCAACCATGCCGTATAAATATGGTGTGGGCGAATTCAAAAAACAGCTCAATCTCACAAAATCACACATATCACAATCCTATCAGATTTTTTGGCCCCCTCCTTGATAATATAGAGTTGAATGTTTGACAATTATTGTCATACAAGACGTATGTGGGATTCATTGTATAACCGAAAAAACTACGTTAAATAACGCCACTCAATTTTTCAACGTAAGGAAGGCTGATATAAATGAACATCAAACAGACCCCCGGGAACCAAAACGTTTTTGCTTTCGCAATGGTATTCTGCATGTTGACCATGTGGATGATTGCCTGCTCGGAAAGCGGCAGCGAACTGCCCCCTTCCATTGATGCGGATGCAGACGCCGATTCGGATACCGACTCAGACGCGGATGCCGACTCAGACGCGGATACCGACTCAGACGCAGACGCCGACTCAGACGCGGACGCCGATTCAGACGCGGACGCCGATTCAGACACGGATGCCGATTCAGATACCGATGCCGATTCAGACACGGACGCCGATTCAGACGCCGATACCGACACCGATTCGGACACCGACGCCGACACCGATTCGGACACGGACACCGATTCAGACACGGACACCGATTCAGACACGGACACCGATTCAGATACCGATACCGACACGGATTCGGACACCGACGCTGACGCTGATTCAGACGCCGACACCGACGCCGATACCGATTCCGATGCGGCGGGCTGGGGAAATGTCCGTTTCGACGGCGGCGGCTTTGTGGCCGGTGTCTTCGCGTCCCCCGATGAGGAAAACCTGGTGTACGTTCGCACCGACGTGGGAGGCGTGTACCGATGGAACGGCGCCAACAATCGCTGGATTCCGCTGATGGACTGGATTTCTCAGGCAGATGTAGGGCTGTATGGCGCCGAAAGCGTGGCCCTTGACCCAAATGATCCGGCCAAACTCTACGTATTGGCGGGCACAAGCTACTTCAGCGAGGGCAAAACCGCAATTCTGCGTTCCGATGACTACGGAAACACGTTCGATCTTGTTGACGTTACCGATCAATGGCAGGCCCATGGCAACGGGATGGGCCGTCAAACAGGCGAGAAGTTGGCGGTGGACCCCAATAATCCCGACATACTGTTTTGCGGCAGTCGCTCGGAAGGGCTTTTTAAAAGTGTTGATGCCGGTCTGACCTGGAGCAATGTCAGTACTATCAGTGCCCAGCCGGGGGCGGACCTGGTGAACGCCAACGGCATCAGCTTTGTGCTGTTCGATCCCGATGCCGCGCTGACCGCAGACGGCGGAACAAGCACCATATATATGGGCATTTCCGATACCTCATCGGATAACCTGTATGTGAGTACCGACGGCGGCGACTCATTCTCCGCGATTTCCGGCGGGCCCGCCGGGCATATGCCGAATCGGGCGGTCCTTGCCGACGGCGCACTGTTCATCACGTATGCCAACGGACCGGGCCCCCACAGTGTTTCCGGCGGGTCATTTTACAAGTACACAATTTCATCGGGCACATGGACCAATCTCACACCGATGTCAGATGACGGGACCGCGTACATGGGAAGCGGCGGGCAAAGCTATGCCCACGGGTTCGGCGGCGTCAGCGTTGACCCGGCGGATTCGAACCACATTATTATCACCACCCTGTGTTATTACGGCGGCCAAACCCGATATGCGGACGGGGGCGAAGGCTGGGGAGACCGAATTTATGTTACAACTGACGGCGGCGCCACCTGGACCACCAACTTCTCATATGCGGAACCATCCGACGCGGCGAACGCCAACGCGTCAACCAACGGCAACGTCTGGATTAGCGGCCATGCCATTCACTGGGCGGGCGATATCGCGTTCAATCCGTTCAATACAAACGAAGCATGGGTGGTCTCCGGAAACGGCGTATTCCACACCGAAAACCTGGAAGAAACGCAATCGGTCTGGGCATTCGAATCCAAAGGGATTGAAGAGACGGTCCCCCTTGATATCGTTAGTGTGGTAGATGGGCCGCTGGTCACCGCAATCGGGGATTATGACGGCGCGGCGTACACTGACATCGCCGTCTCCACACCGCTGCACACTCCCCGAATCGGAACCACCCAAACGCTGGGGTATGCACCTTTGGCCGGGGCATTTCTGCGCACCGGCCATGTGACCGATTATTCCACCGGAACCGGAATTGAAAGCGATGTCATGTACTTCACCGACGATGTCGCGGCCACCTGGACTGCTTTGCCGGCACCGCAGGGAACCCACGGGCTGGTGGTTCTGTCCGCAGACGGCGCCGTGCTGCTTCACCGGCCGGAAAACTCAAGTACCGTGTATCGCTCTGACAACGCAGGCGCATCATGGACCACAGTTACCGGGATGGACGGACAGTCGCAATACGCACGCATTGTATGCGACCCGGTGAACGCCGATGTCTTCTACGTGCTCGACCAGCAGGGGAACCTGAAAAAATCAACCGACAAAGGCGTATCGTTTGCCACGGTCGGTTCTGTCCAGGACAATCAGGCAGGTCTGTGGCAATCGAGCAATGGCCTGATTCGCACCGTTCCCGGCCGGGAAGGTCACATCTGGGCCCCGCTCGATCAGGCGCAGAGCTGGGCCGCCAATGGTCAATACAGCACCAACGGCCTGGCCTTCTCAGATGACGGCGGCGCCACCTGGGTACGCTTTCCCGAAGTGATTTCCGCACATGCGGTAGGACTCGGGAAACCGGCAGACGGCGCAGATTACGAAACGCTTTACATATGGGGCGTTGCGGGCGCAGAAACCAATCCACTCGGCATTTACGCGTCTATCGACATGGGTGCAACGTGGGTGCGCGTCAACGATGACAACCACCAATTCGGCGGACCGGGCAACGGCGCATTTGTCGTTGGAGATATGAACGTATTCGGCCGCGTGTACATGAGCACCGTGGGGCGCGGGTTGATTTACGGCAACGTGGGAGAATTGCTCGTTCCCTGACGACTGCCCCGCCCCCGACGTTTCCTGCCCTCACGCAGAAATATTTCGACTGAAAGACAATCGCTCACTTGAAGGACTCGCTGTGGGAGTCGCCTTGGGGGCTGTGGCCGCTGGAAAAGCGTTGTGCTCGGACAGGCTTTGGGACGGGTTGAACCGATTGCCGGCATTATCGGCGCTGCATTTGTGTTATACATGCAGAACATTCTTCCCTATGCCCTCTGTTTTGCGGCCGGTGCGATGATTTTTGTGGTCGTGGAGGAACTGATTCCCGAGTCGCAGCGGAACGAACGAAACATCGACACGGTTACGATGTTCACCATGGTCGGATTCGCCATCATGATGTTGCTGGATGTTGCGCTGGGGTAGGAAGAGAAATTATTTATCTTTCTTTTCTTCTTTTTTTGTTTCTTTCTTCTCTTCTTTCACTTCTTTCTTGTCTTCTTTCTCAGCCTGCTTCACTTCTTTTTTTTCTTCTTTGTCGGCTTTCTTTTCTGCTTTCGCTACTTTCTTTTCGTCCGCTTTTGTCGCCTTCTCTTCTTCTTTCGCTTTTTTCTCGGCGTCTTTTTCGGCCTTTTTGGCGTCGGCGGCGGCTTTCTGTTCTTCTAATTTTTTGGCCTTTTCTTCTTCAGCCGCTTTTTTCTTGGCTTCTGCTTCAGCCTTTTTGGCTTCAGCGGCTGTTTTTTTCTCGGCTTCCTTCTTGGCTTTTTCTTCTTCTTTGGCTTTCTTTTTCGCTGCTATTTCTGCTTTTTTGGCATCTTCCGCCGCCTTTTTCGCGGCCGCTTTTTCTTCTTTCTGTTTGGCCTTCAACTCTTTTTCTTTGGCAGTGAGCGCTTCCAGTTTTTTCTCGGCGGAAGTCAGGCTCTCTTTTTCTTCTGAATCTGTCTTCTGTGCACTCTCCAGCGCTTTTTTCGCAGCGTCAGCTTCTGCAGCGGATGCGTCGGCCTTCTCTTTCGCCGGCCCGACTTTCTTTTCTGCCTCTTCTAATGACTTTTTGGCGCTTTCAGCGGCTTTCTTTTTCTTGGCAACGAATTCTTTCTGATTTTTCAGACTGTCGTTGTGATCTTTTTCAGCGGCTTTGGTTTCGGGTTTTTTCCCTTCAAGCTCTTTCAGTGCATCCTCTGCAAGCCCCAACACGCGCTCGGTTTCCTTTACCTGCGCCTCAGCCATGGTCTTGTTCTCTGCAGCGAAATCGGCATCTTTTTTATCTTTCTCGGCCTTCTTCTGTGCTTTTTCGTTATCTTTTTCAGCTTTTTTCGCAGCGACGGAGGCTTTCTTCGATGACTTTTTCTTTTCAGTGATCGCTTTTTTCGTTTCGGTCAGTTTCCCTTTTACTTCGGTCAACTGCTCATCTGTGGGCTTTGAAGAATCGACCAGTTCTTCAGTCGTCTCCGCTTTTTTGGTGTCTTTTCCCGCTTCAGCCGCCGCGCCGTCCTTCGCGGCCGCCGCATCGGTATCTTTTACTGCGGCTTCATCCTGGCCGGGTTCCGTCGCTGTGGCCGGTTCAGCCTTGGCCGCATTTGCATCGGTAGCGGCGGGTTCAGCGGGCGCATTGTTTATTGTGGTTGTTTGCACGCCGCCGCAGGCGATGAAAAAAAACAGCGCGCCTGCTGCCGGAATGACGCCCAACAGTTTGTTTGAATTGAATGTAGATTGATTTTGCATAATTGCCCTTTCTGAAATGATTTTCGAACGATTACTCTCTTGTGGGTAAAAAGTACGCTGGCGTACAAAAAATGAAAAGGGCTGCCTGCAATTCCCGGCAAGAAAATCTGGAATATTTTCACTGCGAAAGTAACTTTACAATAATTACCAAATTAATCGCAGCGAAACGTAAATATTCGAACCGATTGTCCCAATTTGGCCGGCCAATAATTTAAAATGGCCGCCTCAAAAAAGTTTCTCTGCCTGAACACCGCCGGTGAGAATGCCCCCATACAGAATCGATAGGTGATGGCATAAATTGTGCTTCTGCAAACAACCGGGCGGAATACCCTGCCATAGACGACGCAAAACAATACTTGCGCGAAAAAAATGAATGATGCTACACAGCTCTCGGTAACCCACGGCAACCGGCGAAACGCCGCGCCGATAATTGATACGAAAGAAAAAAGCATGTCAAAAAATTTTGAAATTCAAGGTCTCATTCATTCCATCGGCACAACCACCGAGTACGGCAGCAACGGCTTCACCAAACGTGAATTCGTAATCAAGCTGACAGGAGAAGACGAAAATCCGGCGTACCCGAATCACCTGGCACTGGAGCTGATTAAGGACAAATGCGCGATGATGGATTCATACAATGTCGGCGACGAAATCAACGTGCGGTTCAACCTCTCCGGCCGTCTCTGGCAGGGCAGCGGAAAACCCGAGCGATGCTTCACCAGCCTACAGGCGTGGAAGGTGGAGCCTGTTCAATCCGGACGAAATGCCGATGTGGACCCATCCATGCCCGAGCCACCGGAAGGTTTTGCAGACTACGACGATATGCCGTTCTAGGCGGTGTTCGACAGTCTTCGAAATAAAAAGTTTTTAATCACCCGGAGTATCCCGATGTCTCGTGCAACCGGCAGGTCAACGCTGCAGATATTATTTGAATCGAAAGATGAATATGCCGTGTACAAACCAAAGGGCATGGCCTGTGAAAAAAGGATTGATATCGAGAAAGACTCACTCGTTGCCATATTGACCGAAACGCTGAATCAACAGATATATCTGCCCCATCGCCTGGATGCCGTCACCTGCGGTATCGTGCTGGCGGCACGGTCGAAAGAGGCCGTTGCGTTTCACAACAAACAGATTGCCGACCGCCTGTGGAAAAAACACTACATTGCGCGAGTCACCTGGCCGGACGGGTTTCATTCGGAACAACTCATCGGTCGCCACAAAGCGTTCCTGAAACGAAAAGGCAACCGCTCCGTAGTGGTGGCCAGCGGCGGCGCACCGTCATTTCTTGAAATTCTCGCCATAGAGCCGGTACAAGGGGCTCCCCATGAACGCCATGTGCTGGTCAGACTGCTCACCGGCCGGTATCATCAGATTCGCGCCATGTTTCAGGCGATGGGAATTCCACTTTGCGGCGACCCGATGTACCCCGGCGGCAATCAAACCGATGAATCGTTTTACCTTGAGCATGCCTCATTGGGGTTTGTAAGTATGCAAGATGGTAAATGGCAGCGCATCATCACCCCGCGCGCCCGGTTGGACGAACCTGTCGGCGAACGCCTGTACAAAAAACTCTGTCATGAAAGTACGATATAAACGGGGCGTTTTTTTTATTGAGAGATTCGTTACACTCCGAATCGTCAATTATTTACGGCGCAAACTGAATTCGGTACTCAATGTCTACCGGCGCAGTGATTGTCGCGGGCAAAATCTCTAAACTGTAGAAGCTGCTTTGCACACATTCATCCAGAATTCCGCCCCGAAAATCAGAAGTGACAACATCTACAGAGGTAACTTCTGCCGACTCATCAACCCGCACCCGCGCAAGAATGCTGCCCGCTGCGTTCGGGCGACGCTGCAGAACCTGATCATAACACAGCCGCAATTGATGCATGGTGTGTTCCACCGCCTCGCGCGCAGCATCACGGGATACCTCTGCTGATGAAACGATCGCTTCTTCAATAACAACAGAACCGGTCGATTCCGGCGCCAGCATGTCAGGCCCGATGTCGGTTGACACCGTTTCAGAGTGTGATTCGTTCGCATCGTCGGTCGCTTCCTTTTGCGAATCCGGTGCGGACGAAACAGCAGGGGCATCATCAGCCGCCGTTTTGGGCCTCGACAACGGAGCGGCGCAGGCTCCCATGCCGACCACGAACACGAATATTCCCAAAAAACCGTTTTCTTGAATTAGACGAGTGAAACACATGGCACACCATAGTCCGTCGGGCGCATTACACAACTATTATTTGTCGGAAAGTGTTTCTTCTGTAAATCGAATGTACGTATTCAACTCTTCGCCGTATTCATTCAATGCCAGGTTGAGCACGTATACGTCATCGAGAACCCCTATCTTCGGCGTTGCATCGGGAATCACATCAAACGGATTGACAATGTACAGCAACGCCGCAGTGAACGCATGCAGCACCCTGGTATCGACTGCGTAGCGCCCATGGCAGCAGTCTTTGATAAACCGCTGCACCTGCCTCAACATATCAGCCGGCTGCTGTACCTGCGCATCATCGAATGCCTTCCACCGCGCCACCAGCTTTTCCACCGCCGCGGGCGTCATATCAGCCAGGTACACTATGTCATGGGCCACCGTATTGTCTCGCGAAGACGCATACAAGCGCTCCAACGTCGCTTTCTGTTCAGAAGTCAATGTGAGTGTCATGAACCCATGCTACCTCTCCGAATGAAAAAAACCATTAAATATCGCACCGACAACGAATAATAATACGCCCTATGGCGGTTGATGACACAACCACGATCTGTCACTGGACATTCGTAAAATATTACATGATACTGCGCTGCCGGCGGGCATTTGCGCGCAACGGACTGAGTTAAGGATAATCAGAACTCACTATGACAGATAAATCATCGAGTAGAGAACTTCATCACGAGATATTCGGCTCCACGCTGGACAGAAGCGAAATGACGCCGTACTTACTGCTGTCGGCCGACAACTATACCAAGGCGCTGGGGCAATCCGCTCAAATGCTGAAGAATCGCGGCTTCGACGTGGTTGAAGGATACGGATTGCTGGACAGCGAGCGACGCCGGGCGGCGGGGTATATCACGCAATCATGCAGCTATTTCACGGACTGGCTGCTGCCCACGGTCAAATCCCAGCTTACGCGTCTGGCGGCAATCCATTCAGAAAACGCGCCACTGTATCGCTCGAATCTGAGCGCGATTGCACAGGTGGAAAAAAACCTTGCCGATGCGGACTTCAGTTCGTTGATTGACGAAGACCCCAGGCATCTTTTTTTGCTGGCATCGTCCCGCAGATACCCCGCGCTCTTCGACGGGTACAAGGGAACGACCCTAACGGTGCCCATCGAATGGCAGCAGACCGCCTGCGCCATTCTGAAAATGGGATACCTCATCAAATCAATTGAGGAAGATAGCCAGGACATCCACGACTACGCCCAACTGGGGTTTTTTCTCGCCACGACGGGAAAGAGCCTACACGATTTGTTTCACTACGATTGGGAAAATCCGGTACACCTCCCCACCGGTGAGGCGGCTCAAATCGCGTATGTAAAAATCGCCGCGTTTTTTCACAAGTTAAAAGAGTCTATTTCGTGGAACACCGAAAATCAGTGCCTGAATTTTGATAGCGGCGATGGGGTGCAGGTGGACATTGCCGATATTAAAGCGCGCTTGAAAAGCCCGGAAAGCATGGTGATTAAACTGGGCAAAAACCTGGAGGGGGAATCGTATGACATTCGAGATGTTCTGGCGATTACCTTTGTGCTGAAACATCGGGACGATACGCTGAAGCTGTTTCATGCGCTGCAAAAAAAAGGGGTAATTCTGCAGGAGAACACCAGCTCTCTGTCCATCACCCAAACGCTGTTCGACTCCCCCCGCAGCATGATTCATGCGGTGGGCAGACTGATGACCAGTTTGTCAAAAAGTGCGCACCATGAACTCGCCTACACGGAGCAGGAGCTGATGGCACATGGACAAACGTTTTACGACGCGCTGAGCAAAAACGCGAAGAAGAACACCCATTCCTCCCATGGGCACCGAAAATTTCAGTGCCAACTGAGTTACTCCCTGCCCATCCATCGGGAAGCTGCCTCCCATAAAATTATCATTCCGGGTACACCGACCTATGCCCGTCGCGGTGAGATTGAGATCACGACGCAACAGCAAACATTAGGCGTGGAGCTTCGCATCTCCGACGAAGAAAGCTGGAAAACCTCTGAATTAAAAGGAGACGCCCATCACGATGCCTACAAGTTTCGCCAACTCGTTGCCGTAATGAACCGCCTTTTCAAAAACGTATTCCACATGCCGCCAGGCAGCATAGAGCAACTGCGAAAAGACCAATCCCAACTGTTTTAGGAAAGATGGGGAAACGCTGCAGGCTACAGGTTGCCGCCGCATTGGGTGGAATGACCGGTCAACGCCAGCAGGGATAATGCACGGAGCATTCGGTGGAAGTAGTCACCATCGAAGGTACCTTCGTTGTTTGGAATTGAAACCAGTTCCGCAGCCAGCGCATCTACTGCTTCTTGACTATACGTCATGGCGCCCACTGCCCAGGGGCCGACCGTAATCGCAGTGTGATAGGCATTGTCAGCGTGATCCGCCAAACTGCCGTCCAAATTATACCAAAGTTTTAGTTCCGACAGATTGTTCGACATTACCCAGCCAATCATCGCGCTTAAGAAAGTTTTCGCTTCCGGTGTACCCCACCAAATATAGTCGGTGGCAATGCGCCATGGGGTGCGAGTGGCGTCTGCGCCGTAGGTATTGGAATTACTGAAATCACATCCGGAAGCGGCGCCGCCGTCTTGGGAACCCCAGTTTCGCACCAGACCGGTGGAACTATTGGCGGCACGACCCAGTAGAACGTAAGTGTCATCGGCCAATTTGTTCCAAAATGATGCATCAGCGGGGACATGCTGTGCAAACGCACGATAATAACCGGGCGCAAAGTATGAGTAGTTGACGCAGCTGCTGGTGAACCATGTGTCACCGGCCAGTAGAATGCTGGTACCGCCTTCCTGTACCACAAATGCGGTTTTCATCGCGTTGATAATACGCGTGGCTTCCTGGCCGTAGGTGCTTCCGCCCCATTTGCAGTCCGCCTGAATCAGCGCCATGGCCACATCTAAATCCGCATCCGCCGCCGCGTTGTTGGGGTACGGATTGTAGGTTTCTTCATAGTGCGCATCGCATCCATAGCGGAGCCAGTTCATCAGACCGTATTCGTCCAATGCGGAGTTGTAGTAGGCCAGCAATCCATCGAAAGCATCTTGGTCGCCGTAAGCCACCGTCAGCAGCATGCCGTACCCAATGCCCTCTGAAACGGTGGCGTCGAGTTTGTCGTTCTCCCAACGGGTTCGATACACGCCATTGCCGCAGTCTTCCAAGTGGTGTGATTTCCAGTCATTATATGCGTCCCTGGCGTCACTCACCGTAATGGTGGTGGGGACATACCCATGGGCAACGTCCACCGGGGCATCGGTATCGGAATCGGTGTCCGCATCCGTATCCGTGTCGGAATCGGTGTCGCTGTCACTGTCGGTGTCCGTGTCGGTGTCCGTGTCGGAATCGGAATCGGTGTCCGTGTCGGAATCGGAATCGGTGTCCGTATCCGTATCCGTATCGCTATCACTATCGGAATCTGAATCGGAGTCGCTGTCTGAATCAGCGTCTGATGAAGTTGTCTGTAAGTCGTTGTTACATCCGATTCCCAGCAGCGGGGTCACTAATAGTAAAAAAAACAGCGCACTAAATCGTAAACTCATTGTTCTCTCCTTACGCATCTTGTGTTCATGAGTTACAGTCATGTTAAAGCTCATGCTTTGGTTATTGGTCTGACCAGCGGGTTTTGTAAAGGAATAGTTCGTTTTTCGTTGTGAGGTCAGGAGTGAGGTTTTGGTGGTTTGGGGCGTGGGTGAGTATTGGTTTCAACAGAGACTGTTGACTACGTCCCCTTACCCAGCCAAGCAGATGACCCAATTCGCAATATAAATGGGTCAAATAATGACCCATTTAAGCAACCTAATTGGGTCATTGTGGATTATCCGCCATCTTTCGTCCGCCCTTCGCTCGCGTTGCGTGTCGTTTGTCCGCGCTTCGCTCGTCGTTTGTCCGCGCTTCGCTCGTCGTTTGTCCGCGCTTCGCTCGTCGTTTGTCCGCGCTTCGCT
>JAFGXQ010000188.1 GCA_016936575.1 Deltaproteobacteria bacterium | reverse complement strand
TGGATGCCATGGAACTTCAATGCGAATTTGGAAACCCAAATTTTCTGAACTTTTTTAGGCTGGTGCACGCTTACCGGAAACTTACAGAAAAGCGGTTATCGGTTACTCAGAAAATCGGCAAGTTCCTGGGCGTTGTAGATTTTACCGTCAATCATGTACGTGGGTGTTACAGAAACTTTGGCGGCGCGGGTCAAATCATATATCTTCTGCGCTTTTTCGGCGGTTTCGTCACTCTCGTAGCATTCATAGAATTCCGCCTTGGGGAGGTCGAATTGCTTTCTCATGTACTCGATATACTCTTCCCGTTCCATTTGTGTCTCATGACGAGGGTTCGAAATCACCGCGTCATTCCATTCCCAATAAGGCAAGTGTTCAGCGGCGCATGCAGCCGCGCGGACCAATGGACATCTCTTGATTTTCTTTGTGCCCAATTGCATCACACAGCGCGAACGCGCGTAGTCGTGGCGTACCAGACGAATGGTGTCAAAATCTCTGGCGATTCGACTCCTGATATACTTGTGGGCAGCGGAACAGTGGGGGCACTCATAATCCAAGAATTCATGAATAATCAATTTGGGATTCTTCGCACCAATCCACGGATTGCCATCTGCATCCACTCCGGTCGCAGCGCTGCTCACACCATGCTGCCAGTCGGCTGGCGCAATAAATAAAAAATACATTGCCAGAGCGGCGGCAACCACAATTCCGATACCGATATAGATAACTAATTTTTTTTTCACATTCCACCTCTTATCATAAGTTCAATCAAAACCTTCATGTAGAACAGATAACTCGCTTTTATATTTCTTTGCTTGACGAAAGCAAAACACCTAGCATATGTTTCCCGCGAAAAAAAGTACCTCTTTTATAATAACAAGTCGGTTCGACCGCGTTCAAATATTCTATGAATCAAAAACAAATACTCCCACTGACAGAACTCGAAGTTGAAGCCAGACGCGTTTTGGTGCGCATTAATGTAGACGTACCGATTCAAAATGGCAAGATAGTCGACGACACCCTGCTTCGCGCCGCCATGCCGACAATCAACTTTCTGATTGAAAACGGCGCCCGAATCGTGATAGCCGGGCACCTGGGCGGAGCACTCGGAAAGGTGGACCCGCAATATTCACTCGAACCGATTGCCTCGTATTTGGCAGCGCAACAACACATCGGAGAGGTGTATTTAACGGACTCCTGTGTGGGAGATGCCGCTAAAAGCATTATCGCCGGACTTCGCGAAAGCCAGGTGTGTGTGCTTGAAAACCTGGGGTTTCACGCCGGTGAATTTAAAAATGACGAAAAATTGTCGAGGCAATTGGCTTCTTATTGCGACATCTACGTAAATGAGGCGTTCTCACTTGGCGACACCGTTCTTGCATCGACAAACGGCATTTTGAAGCACGCGAGAATCAAAGTGATGGGACTTCAGTATGCCAAGGAACTGGCTTCCGTCCGTAAATTTCTCGGGAAACCGGCCAGACCTGTCGTTGCCATACTTGGGGGCGAAAAAATCGCAGACAACCTGGAATTACTAGAGAACATTTTCCCGTTGCTCGACACCCTTCTTATCGGTGGCCCGATGTCAAACACCTTTGCTGCCGCAACCGGTGGAAAAACCGGACAAGCGGTGGTGGAAGAAAAAAAACTGCCGCTGGCACGCGATCTTATCGACCGCGCCGCCCGCAAAAATATCCAGTTGATTTTTCCTTCCGACGTATCCGCAGGAACATCAATGGAATCAGTGGTCGATATGCCGTATGGAACGGTTGATAACGACATGAAAATATTCGATGTCGGCCCGAAAACAATCGATTTGTACAAGCAAACGATTCGAAAAGCGGGCACGATTCTATGGAAAGGCGACATGGGTATGGCAAAGGAATCCTGTTTCGGTACAGAAGCTGTCGCCAAAGCTATCGCCGGTTCATCTGCGTATTGTGGCTCCATCGGCGCTGAAAGCGCGAAAACGATACGAAAACTCGGCTTGGAAAAGGGATTTGATCATGTATCAGACGGTGGAGCGGCAACGATTAAAATGCTGGAGGGCAAAACGCTGCCGACCATCGTCGCCATGAGCAATGCTCAAACAATGAAGTAATCAACGGATGTCCGTTATGAAATATAGAAAACTTTCAACTCCTCGTACGTGCTGTTTCAGACGAGGACTTTTATGAGGTAATCAAAATGCGCAAAGCCTACGTAGCAGGAAACTGGAAAATGAATTGTTCAATCAGTGAGGCCAAAGAACTGGCTCAAGGGCTGGTCAGCGGCCTGGCGGCTGACGCCAATGCCGATGTGGCTGTTGTTCCCCAATTTCTGGCCATCAGTGCAGTGAAAGACATTATTGCCGGCAGCCCCATCAAATTGGGCGCCCAGGATGTATATTTTGAGAAAAACGGTGCATTTACCGGTGAGGTATCTGCTGCGATGCTCAAAGATGCAGGCTGCGACTTTGCTCTGGTCGGGCACTCCGAGCGTCGTCATGTAATCGGCGAAACCGACGAAATTATCCGTAAAAAACTGGACGCCCTGCTCGAGGAGGGACTTGATGTAATCCTGTGCGTTGGCGAACAACTCGAAGAGCGTGAAGCCAATGAGACTGAGAAAGTGCTTGAAGAGCAGACTGTCGCCGGCATTAAAGGCCTTACCAAAGAGCAACTCGCCAAAGTAACCATCGCGTATGAACCCGTTTGGGCAATTGGAACCGGCAAAGTGGCCACCACCGAACAGGCCCAGTCCGCGCATAAATTCATCCGTGATCTGGTTGCCAAATTGTTCGACCAGGAAGCGGCGGACGCCGTTCGCATTCAGTACGGCGGCAGCGTGAAACCCGACAACGCCGAAGACCTTCTGGCGCAACCCGATGTGGACGGTGCGCTGGTGGGTGGCGCCGCACTTAAAGCGGATTCATTCCTCGGAATTATCGCGGGCGCATAGTAAAACCAGCCCGTTTCGTTCGAAAATCGAACTAATTTTACTTTCACGTAACTTTCTTCAACAACTTCTTGACAATGATATTTATATAGATGTAGAAACCCCGGCATGATTTATTTACTCACAACTTTACATGTCATTTTCTGTCTATTTTTAATTCTTGTAATCCTCTTGCAGACAGGCAAAGGCGGCGGAATGGGTGTCGCATTCGGCGGTAGCGGTTCCAGTGTTTTTGGGCCAAGGGGCGCTGGGTCATTTATCGGCAAGCTGACGGGTGTGGTTGCATTTCTCTTTATGTTTTCTTCCATCGTTCTCGCCTACTCTTCTTCATCCAAATCTTCGGGATTGGAAAAGAAAGCCAGCTTGATGGAACTGGACGCATCCGGTGAAAAAATTGACCTCACCAAAGAGTTTGGCTCCAGCAGCGAAGAGGAAGAAGCTGTAGACACCGCCGAAGACGAAGACGCAGTTTCAACAGACGAGACCGCTGCGGACGATACGGCAGCAGAGGAGTCCGATACCGCAACCGAAGCAGCCGCAACTACCGAAACCGCAACGGAAGAAGCAGCAGAAGAGACGCCGGAAGCCGAAGACGCACCAATTGCCCCGGTAGCGGTGAAACCCGTAGCCAAGCCGATGGTCAAACCCGTCTCTGTGAAACCTGCGGCAGCTCCTGCACCGGCTGCAGATGCATCGCCGGCTGCAACACCTGCTCCCGCCGCAACACCTGCTCCTGCTCCGACACCGGCCCCCGTTGCAGCACCCGCACCCGCTCCAGCTGCCGCCCCCGCTGAAGAATCCGCAGAGTAACACAGCAACCGTTACCCATCGTTCATCTCCAGGCGCGCCATCATCTTCTGCAAGCCATATCGTGAAATTCCTAACATTTCCGAAGCCTTGCTACGATTTCCCCTGCTTTTTCGAAGCGCAGTTTTAATCAGCTGTTTTTTCAACCTGTTGACATGATGCTCCAAAACAAGGGTATCCCCCTCTTCAAATCCTGCCATTGAAAAATCGCGCACTCCTTCACTCAAATGCTCCACATCGAGAAAAGACCCACACATCACCGTCGCTCGTATCATCTCATTCTCAAGCTGCCGCACGTTCCCGGGCCAACGATAATTCATCAATTGCTCCAGTGCCTCTCTGGATATTTCAATGGTTCTCTTCGGTGCGTGTTTCTTCACAAAGTAATCGGCCAGTACCGGGATATCCTCTCTACGGTCACGAAGTGGCGGTAAACAAACTTCCATTACGTGTAACCGGTAAAACAAATCCTCTCGAAATTTTCCCTCTTCAACTAATTTCTTCAAATCCGCATTGGTCGCTACCAATATTCTGACATCTACCTTTATCGACTGATTCTGCCCCACTGGTCGCACTTCTCCGTCTTGAAGCACACGTAGTAATTTGGACTGCATCTCCAACGGCATGTCCCCAATTTCATCAAGAAACAGGGTTCCGCCATGAGCTTCTGCAAACAACCCGTTGCGATTGGAAACTGCACCCGTAAACGCCCCGCGAACATGACCGAACAAAATGCTCTCCAGCAATTGCGATGGAATCGCCGCGCAATTTTCCGCAATGAACGGTTTGTCTTTCCGCCCACCTGCACAATGAATGGCTTTGGCGACCAATTCCTTCCCCGTACCGGATTCTCCGCCGATAACCACTGGAATATCGGTGGATGCAATGCGCTCCAACACTCGGAACATCTCTGTCATCGGCTTGGCGCCGCCGATTATGCCGTAGAAATTGTATTTGGATGCCAGGTTCTCATTTATCTCCCGCAGATCCCTTCTCGTTTGTTCCAGTTCCTTTTCAGTTAGCGCCAGTCTCGATGTCAGCTGATTGTTCAACCGTTCAATTTTTTCCCGGTTCGATTTCACTCGTGACACCAGTTTGGCATTGGTCAGCGCAATTGCGGCCTGGTTGGCCAGCATCTTCAACAGTTCAATCCGATCGCTGTCAAACCGACCATTGGTGGTGCTGTCGAGATAAATGGTGCCCTGTGCGTTTCCCTTTACGAGTAGCGGAACCGCCACAATATACATCAAATTCAGTGTTGCAACGCTGCGATACTCTCTGAATTGCTCGTCCTCCTGCGCGTTAGTGGTGACAATCGGTTCCCCCTGCTCGAATGCTCGTCTGGCAATTGTGCTAGAGTAATTGCGCTCCTGTTTTAACAGCGCTTCACTGTCCATGTTTCGAGCAGAGCGGATCGAAAAAACGCCGTTATCGTCACGTATCAGTAAAAACCCACGCTCCGCATCGGTTACATCTACTGCCGTATCCATAATGATATCGAGCTGCGCATCCACGTTCAACTCAGAATTCAAGCGAGCAGTAATGCGCATCAATCGTTCCAACCATAAATGTTTCATCAGCATTTCCTCCGAATTCTCTTCGGTAATATTCGTCATCAATTCGCTTCCTTGCGTTTGCAGTTCCCGCATCTGTCTTTCATAGGGATACTTTTCCGGCCGATGAAGCGCCGGGGTTCGCTCGCGAATCCGTTGCAACAAATCCAATGCGACGCGGAGCAACATAATCCAACGTTTGGTCTCGCGCAATTGAACAAGCGCCAACACTGCAACACACATGGCTTTGAAATGTTCCAACCCCAAATAGCTCGTGGCATTATCGGGAAACGCCAGCAAAAGCTGATCAACCTCGTATCGCACATTTCCCTTTCCCTGCAGAGCCAACTGAACCCCCATCGCCAGATACTCCACTTCAGATATCACAGCATCGTCTCTTACTAATTCCACCTGTTCCGACGCCTGTTCCACTTTCCCCTGATGAAGATAGGCCGCGGCAAGATGCAGCCGACAGTAATCTTTACGTGCCCCCTGCCCTTTCTGTTCGAAAATCCGCTGCGCCTGCTTAAGTACATGAACAGCCTCCGCCCATTCATTTCCGGCGACCAGCGCTTCACCACGCACGGTCAGGGCATTTCCGAAAACAAATGGATTACCATCTTTGGGACCTACGGAGAGAGCATTTTCGGTTACCTTCAATGCCCCGGTAACATCTCCCAGTCGCAGCAGCAACTGCGCATAGTTGGCTTCAGTCTGCATCAGTTCTTCCGGTCGACCAACTAACCGCAGCCGGTTCATTCCGTTTCGATATCGCAACAACGCATGCGTCACATCCCCCAGTTCTGTCAATGCGGCAGCCCAGTTCACAACGTATGTAGCAGCACCGTGGTTGTCACCGAATTCATCTGCCAGCCAGAACCCTACCTCGTAGTGTCTTGCCGCCTCCCACCAATTTTCCTGCGCGTGTGCAACCATCCCAAGGTATGAATAGTACCGTGCTTCTTCAATGGGGCTCTTTCCCTTAACAACGCGAAGCCCAATCTCGAACATCTGACGAGCCTCAGTCACTTTCCCGCTGGTCAGATGGAGCAGTCCCATCACATTCACCATGCCGCTCTGATGTGCCAGCTCCTCATCAAACGTCAAAGGCTCCAACAATCGAATTCCCTCGGTTACCTCGCCGTTGTCCAGATGAATTCTCGCAAGCAGCGACAATGCGGTATATCGAACCAAATCATCACCACTTTGCGTCAACGTTCCTAAAATCTGTCGCGCCTGTTTCCAATCTCCCTGCAGCCGTCGGGTCGCTGCGTGCTCCAGCTGAACTTTCTCGCTCGAAGTCGTAGTCAGCAGCACTTGCGTCAGCTGCAACGCATCATCGTATTTTCCGGAGCGACGGTAACAGATTGCAAGTTCCAACAGCAGTTCGGATTCATTATGCACATTACATGACCGCAGCATTTCCAGACATGAAATTGCCCGAACCATATTGCCGGCGCGAATGGCATCATCCCCCGCGGAACGCAGATACACGGCGGCGACGTCATACTGTTTGGCATAAAACGCATGCATGCCCAGTTGCTCGGCAGAGCGGCTCGGGTTCAACCCCCGCAGCAACTTGCAGTGCAGCTTCTCTCGATCTTCGCCACTCAATAATGCAACAACTCCCTTGGACACCAACGGAATCAATACCAGCTTCCCCTGCTCTGCATGAACATATCCGGCGCGAATCATGCGTATGGAGAATCGCGCGGTGACAACCTCATCGGCGTCCCAGCGCATTGCGTTTCTCAATTCCTCAACAGAAACCGATGTTTGCGCAATAGCAAGTAACGACAACAATTCCGCGTCATGATTACTCGCCGTAGATAACAATTTATCGGCCAACATTCGCTCCGGTGCCTCCACCTGGATTCGTTCCAATTGCCGAATATCCAATCGTCCGGTTGCCCCGGATTTGATAAACTGTTCCAGTAATATTTCCACAAATCGGGGATTACCACCGGTACGCCGATGAAACTGAGCCATCGTTTGCGCGTCCTGCGCTGTACCGGTAATGCCCTCG
Organism: Deltaproteobacteria bacterium; assembly: GCA_016936575.1. Lineage (GTDB taxonomy): Bacteria > Myxococcota_A > Polyangia > JAAYKL01 > JAAYKL01 > JAFGXQ01. The sequence goes on along the minus strand of JAFGXQ010000188.1, from coordinate 36,165 downwards.
ATCATCTCTGTTTCCTGACATGAAGAAAGAGGCCCCAGTTCAATAATCTGAAGTTCTTCGTACATGGCCGGTGAAAACTCCAGTTGAGACAATTCAAACACCAAAGCCAGATGGTGCGCTATCGTTCCCAGGGTTTCCTGAGCCCAATGCACACCCGAAGTCACCAGAGATTCATTGGCGTCCTCAACCAACACCACCGCCGGACCCGACCTCTGCGCCAACGCACTAAGCAACCGTCCCATGATTTTCTCACTCACATACGTATCATTGTCGGATGGTGACAGGTGCTGCTGCAACTCAGTGTCGTGATGCAACCAAGTTTTTATTGGAGCGGCATCCTCCGCCGATGAAATATTCAGTATGTTCTCTGCGATGGCGCGAATAGTTCCAGATAAAAAGGTGATCGATTCCCCTCCCCGCTGAGCCTGCATCACCTGAAGCGACGCAACCCCTTTGCGAACCAGTCGGGTTTTTCCGACGCCAATCGGCCCGTGCACCACACACACTGACGCCCCTCTGCGCTGAAATGCTTCGTCAAAATAGGTTCGAAGTTGCGCAAGTTGTTGTTCTCTTCCCACGAAACGAGTAGACCGGGCAATGGCAAATCGGCTGCGGGCATCATCGGCGTCACTGGCATCGTCGAGGTACTCTGATGTGGTTTCACCTCGAACAACACCGCTTTTCACGATGGCAAGCACTGTCTCTCTAGCGCTGTAACGTTTGTCCAACTGTTCGTCGGTCATTCGTTGCAGTACAGCGGCAAATGGTTCGGGAACAATGGACGGCACCGCGATTACTGCATCTAGTTGGATAGATGGCGCTTTTCCAGATAATAGTTGAATCAACACCTGTCCCAATGCAAAAATATCAGTTCCGTCGTCAGCCAAACCATCGAAAACTTCTTTTCCCATGTATCCGAGTGTACCGGCTTTTACACCAGCAGCGCGATCTCTCGAACGAGCGAGTCCCAAGTCGATAAGCCTCGGATGCCCCGTCGAATCCACAATAATATTTGATGGTTTCACATCCAGATGCAGAATACCTCGGGAATGAAGCATTCGCAGCGCTCGGGCCACTCCGATTCCAATTTGCGCAACAGCGGACACCCGTTCCGACGGTTCGAGCGCCTGTATATAGGTTTCAGCGTGTTTCCCTTTCACCAGTTCTTCGGTAAAAAAAACGGTTCCCTTTCGAATGGAACACCCATCGGGGACGTCATTCACCAGTTGAAAATCGTACACCCGTGCCAAATTCGGATGCTGCAACTCGAATAATTTAAAAAACTCGCCTTCCAACGACAACGGAGTGCTTGAGGAACACATTTTCAAAGCTCGCGGCGCGGACGCAATCAAATCGTATGCCTGATACACTTCACCCTGTGCCCCATCCCCCAAATGGCGTTCAATGCGGTACCTGCGGTTGATAATAATACCCGTGCGATAATTCTTCATAATATTGCCAACAAAATTGCCACCTCTACAGAACGAACTTTAAATTAACTATCGATATTATTAAGATAAAAAAACAGATACACATTATGAAAAAAGGTATACGGTTCGAATTAAATTGTCACTTTGATAACTTTGTTGACATATTTATTACTGTTTCTAAACGCTGAAAATCGCAGAACCCTATTCCCCTGGCGGAAGAATTGTTCTACACATCAAGCATGAGTTCAGTTTCGTCTCCCAGGTTGATTATTATCGGAATTGACGGCGGAGACCCGATTCTGATTGAACAATACCTGAAGCAAAATCGACTGCCGAATATTAAGCGTCTCATCCATTCCGGGTTGTTCTGCCCCTTGCGTTCCACTATTCCGCCCACCACGTTTCCGGCATGGACCAATTTCATGACAGGCAGCACTCCCGGAATTCACGGCATTACCGATTTTACCGTGAAACAGGGATACAATATTCAATTCGTGGGCGCATTCCGACGAAACGTTCGCACCATTTTCGAATACATATGTGACAACGGGCTGACCGTTGGTGTTGCATGGTTTCCAGCCACCTACCCGCCGATTCCGCTGAACGGATTCCATATCAGCGGTTGGGATTCACCGGTCTCCAATCAGGGCGACGCATCCTTTGTGCACCCGGCTTCACTTCATACCGAGCTGCAACGCCGATTTCCCGATGAGCACCTTCGTTTCAACACCATCAATGAATTCAATGATCATCCGAATTGGTATCTCAATGCCAAAGCCGCCCTGCTGAACAGTGTTTCGCGCCGTGCGGAAATGGCGTGCTGGCTGCTCGAACACCAACCGACGGACGTTGCGGCATTTTACTTCGGGGAGACTGACACCGTTGCGCACCATTTTCACGCTTTTGCCGATGAAAAATCGCCCCGCAGACCTGATTCAGTGGACCCACGACTGGAAACTGCAATCGCCGAGGTATACGAACGCATCGATGCGGCCATCGGCGATATTCAGCAGCGGGCGGGGAATGTCCCGATGATTCTGGTTTCCGATCACGGTGTGATGGGAAATGCCGATATTGCCGTGTATCTGAATCGCTTCTTACATGGGCACGGTCTGCTCCAATTCAAATCTGCCGGCAGATTATCTGCGTTGATGTCGAGAAACCAGATACGTTTCATTCCCGCCCGTTTTCGACGCAACCTGTTCCGCGCGTTTGGTGGAATTTTCCCCTCCTGGTATGAATCCAGATTGCGATTCGGGCGTATCGATTTCAACCGCACAATTGCTTTTTCGGAGGAGATTCCCTATGCCCCGGCCATCTGGTTGAATCAGGCAGGACGGGAACCGAAAGGACAGGTCAGATTTCGCGACCGGGAAAACAGAATTTCAGATATCATGTCAGCGTTAAAAACATTTACTCATGCGGACGGAACACCGGTTGTCCAGAACATGTACCGACGTGAAGAGCTGCACGAAGGCGCGCTCCACCTATTTCCAGATATTGTGCTGCAATTCACACCGATTCAAGGGTACATGCCGATTTGCCAGAATTCGAAAGGAATTCCCGGCCAGTCACTCGAAAAAATGAATCGTGCGCAATTGCTCGGTCGCAAGGGTACCTCTATGCCGGGGGGGCACGCGCCTTACGGAATATTTATCAGCAACATGCCGTTTTACCAGAAGGTGCCGAACCCGCTCCATCTGCACGAAGTCGCATCGTTGATATACGAACTGCTCGACATCTGGCCCCCGGAGGGCGATGACATGAAAACAGTTCCCCAAATATCGGTTTCCAGCCCGAGGCAACGGGCCTATACTGCGATGGAACAGCGCATTGTGGCCCAACGGCTCAAACGGCTGGGATACCTGGAGGAATAAATGAAAAAAACACCGCTGATTTCAATGGTGGTGCCGGCGCTCGATGAGGCAGAAAACATTCCGCTGCTTTACAACGAACTGAAAAACACGTTTTCCTCCCTCGCCGATCACTGCCGATGGGAACTGATCATCGTGAATGACGGCTCCACCGACAATACTAAAACCGTTGTCGATGAACTGGCTCGAAAAGATTCACGCATACTCGGCATTCATTTCACCAAAAATTTCGGACAGCAGGCAGCACTGATCGCCGGGCTGGAACACGCTACGGGAGAAGCGGTAATCACCATTGATGCAGATCTAGAGCAGCCCCCGCACAACATTCACGAAATGCTTCAATTATGGCAGGAAGGCGTTCAGGTGGTTCACAGCGTTCGTCGGGATCACCCAAAACAATCATTTTTCAAACGCTGGAGTTCCAAGCAGTTCTATCGAATTTTCAGCTTTCTCTCCAGAATACCGATGGAGCCCGGTATGCTCGATTTTCGATTGCTTGATCGCAAGGTAGTTGACGCGGTGCTCTCCATGCCCGAAGCCGACTTCTTTTTACGCGGCATCGCCGCTTGGATTGGTTTTTCGCAAGCGCGCATTCCGTACCAGGCCGCGCTTCGCAAAAAAGGGAAAACCAAGTATTCGCTCCGGCGCATGATCAGTTTCGCCATTCGCGGTATCACATCGTTTTCCACATTTCCACTGCGTTTAGCGACCTATCTCGGCGCCGTTATGACCATTTTCTCGTTGGGGTTCGGTGTAAATATTCTCATTCATTATTTTTTTTGGGAGCACCCCAATCCCGGCTATGCCTCAACGGTTCTGCTGATTTCATTTTTAATGGGAATTCAGTTTCTGCTTATCGGGCTGCTGGGTGAATATGTGGCGCGAATCCACATGGAAGTAAAAAAACGTCCCAGATATTTTATTGCGTCCAAAACAAGTGATGCCGAAGATCAAGATATGTCAGATACTAAACCGCTTCGGCTCCTCAACCGCGATCGAGGCAGCCGTTGAATTTTACGGGACGTGTGCTTCATGTTTTCTGCGGTCCCTTTCCCACACCGCAGGGAACCCAAACATTGGTAAAACAAACCTGTATCTTGCTGGCCAAAAAAAATGTGAACACCCACTTGCTGTGTTACAGTCATCAGGCACCTGAACCCACCATTCTGCCGTTCACCGTTCATCGCATACCCGATATGCCGCCATTTCGGTCGGAACGGAGCGGCCCGGCAATTGAAAAGATACCGCTTGATATGTCCGTTGCGGTTCATGTTCGAAGGCTGCTGAATCGATTGCGTCCACAAATTGTGCATGCGCACCACTATGAAGCATTGATCGCATGCCGGTTGGCTGACCCGAGTCGCCACGTTCCACTTGTATTCCACCAACATGCGACCTTTGCTCCGGAGCTCCCCACTTACGGCCCCTCATTCCTGAAAATGCCGCTGCGTGCGCTGGGAACAGCCATGGATCGGGGGCTTCCTCGACTGGCGAATCACACATTCGCGATTTCTCAGTTCAACTTTCAACAATTGCATCAATATTTGGCACCCGACCGCTTCAGTCTTCTATATCCTCCGGCCGCCGATCTTCCGCCCCGCTGTTCGCCGCGAAACCACCGTTCTAAGCCCGATTCCCGCGTGACCGCCGTATATACCGGGAATCTGGACAACTATCAGAATGTCGAGGCATTGCTCGCCGCTATAGCCGCCCTCCCCGGTTCAATACAGCAACAATTCCGGCTGCAGCTGATCACCGCATCCGATACCGCATCGCTGATTCCCCATATTCATAAATCGCCGGGTTGTATTGAAGTCATTCGCCACAACTCGTTTGAAACCGTCTGGTCGCAAATGTGTTCGGCGGATTTCGCAATTGTGCCCCGTGCCGCAGCAGGGGGGGTACCGATAAAAATGATTAACGCCTTGGCCGCTGAAATCCCGGTGATCATCAATCCGAACGTCTTCTCTGACCTCTCTGCGTCAGAAGCGCTTCTCGTTGACACCGCATCGCCGAAAAAACTGGCGTCCGCGATTGAACAGCTCGTTGTTTCCCCGGCGCTTCGGGACAAGTTGGCTCGAAACAGTCGCAAGGTAATTCGGAAATTGTTCCACCCGGACTCGTATGTATCCCACATACTTGGAACCTATGTGTCGCTGAATTTGCTGAATTCCTGCAAATAATCGGCGATTTTTCCCATCGATTATAAACTATTCCGACAACCGTCCGTTACTGCAGAAAACCGGTTACGGAGCTATTCCATGAAAATAGACAGTGTGATTCCTCAAACAGACATAAAACACAACATTCTCTGCATAGATGATGACCCCACCGTTTTGTCAGCTATTTCACGAGATTTTCAGCATATTGACGCAACGCTCACCGTTGCCGGCTCCGCGGAACAGGGACTTGCCGAAATCGAGAAACAACAATTTTCGCTGATTATTTCTGACCTCAAACTCCCTGGGGCGGATGGCATCAAGTTTCTGCACAGTGTTTCGCGCCGCCACCCGGACACGGTTCGCATTCTTATCTCCGGACAGGCCGATTTCAACGATGCCGTGAAGGCCATCAATCAGGCCGGATTGTTCGGATTCATGCCCAAGCCATGGGAGCAGAACACGTTGCTTGAAACCGTGCAACGCGCGTTGGAGCACTACGAGATGACACTCGAAAATAAAAAGCTCACCGCCGCGCTCAGCGTGAAATGCACCGAACTCGGAATTATGACCATCAGCCTTGAAAAAGAGGTTCAGGCGCGAACCACCAGCATGCTGCTTGGAATGGTGAATGCCCTCGACTTGCGAGACACCGAGACCCATTGGCATTCCAGGCGCGTCGCGTTGTTCTCCCGGCGCTTGGCGGAAGAGATGGATCTGGATGAAACGCAAATTCTCGAAGTAGAGCGCGGTTCACTGCTGCATGACGTGGGAAAAATAGGCGTTTCAGACACTATTTTATTGAAACCCGGCAAATTGACCGAAGAGGAATGGGTTGAAATGAAGCGACATGCCGAATACGGCTATCAGATATTGAAGAATGTGGAGTTTCTCTTCGATGCCAAGCAACTGGTATGGCAGCATCATGAACGCTGGGATGGCGGCGGATACCCGAGAGGGCTGAAGGAAACCGATATTTATGTCGGCGCACGCATATTCGCTATTATCGACACATACGATGCCATGACATCCGACCGCCCGTATCGAAAAGCGCTGTCTCATGAAATCGCGTGCAAAGAAATCAACGACATGAAAGGACGGCAGTTTGATCCAGACATCGTGGACGCCTGGAATCGCATTCCCGAATCGGACCTTCTGCATTTGCGAGAACTGACATTCAGTCCAACCGCCGGATTACTCTAACGGACAAAAGGATTGCAGAAAAGATCATGGCTTACAGCGAAACAGATATGCGAAATGAACGACTGACCTACGAAGAGCTGTCGCAAATGGATCTTTCCAAACTTCACATTTTGCGAAGAACGTCGCTGGAATCGATTTTCGGCCTGTTGGAGCATTGCGAGATACAAATTCTCGCCCCCGGTACGATGCTGCTCGAAAAGGGGCAAACCAACCAGACGATGTACCTGGTGCTGGCGGGAGCGTTGAGCGTCCACCTTGACAAGCCCAATGCAGAACCGGTTGCCCACCTTGAATCGGGCCAAACGGTCGGAGAAATCTCGGTCATTGATGACAGCCCGGCCACCGCATTCGTGCGGGCTTCGGAATTAACGCGCCTGCTTGCCATTGATGAAGCGACATTCTGGCGACTGGTTGAGGTATCACACGAGTTCGCAACCAACATGCTGCTGTTGCTCGCGGGGAGGCTGCGCGCCAATAACTCGAAAATCATCGAAAATATCAATCTTCGCATGCAGCTTGAACATGAAGCATCTGTCGATGCACTGACGGCGTTGAGAAATCGCCGATGGCTGGATGTAAATCTTCCTCGAATGACACATCGACACCAGTTTTCAAAAAAACCGTTTTGCGTCGTCATGCTGGATGTTGATCACTTCAAAAAATTCAATGACAACTTCGGTCATGCTGCGGGAGATGCAGTACTCATCGCAGTTTCCAAAGTGATCATGAACAAACTTCGTCCCACCGACCTGGCAGCGCGTTACGGGGGGGAGGAATTCTGTGTGATGTTGCCGGACACCGATTTAAACGGCGGAGTCATCGCGGCGAACCGAATTCGTGAAGCGGTATCCAAAACAGTTGTGGCTGCGCCGGACGGCAGAACCCTCCCGTCGGTAACCATCTCCCTTGGGGTGTCATGCGTTCAGGAAAATGACACTGCGCAAACTATCCTGGAAAGGGCAGATTCAATGCTCTACACCGCAAAAAACAACGGAAGAAACCGCGTCGAAGCCATTTAACATCTGCTAACGAACAAATGTATCCCATTTATATCTTTTTTTTTTATATCTTCGCTTGCTCAACCCCCGGTTGTGGGTTAAGAAAAGCTACACAAAAATAGTTGAAGAAGTTATTTATATAATTTTTTACATTGAGTAAAAACGGCACAAAACGATATATCGGGCTTTATTTCAAGACTGATATAAACACATTAGAAGAAACAAGGAGTAACACCATGAATTCGAAGTCTTTGATAACAATCATCCTCAGTGCGCTGTTGGCATTATTTGTTTTTGCCTGTGATGATGACGATTCAAGCAAAGCATCAATGGATGACATTTTGCCGTCATCCGCAGATAATGAATCACTGGACGTAACGATTGATACGCTCACAAACACCGGTTCAATGGGTTTCGATGTGAGTGGTATTGACACTTCTGATGATGCGGTTGAAGCATTCGGCGAATACCTGCAAGACGGAACCATTTCCGTTCAAATCACCAGCAACGAGACTTTGACTGCGTACGACGTCACCGCCGGCACGTATGTTACCGGAACGCCCTCCGCCCCCGGTGAGTATACCTATAGCGTTGCCAATGATTCGTTTATCGTGAATTTTTACAATGAATACAATGGTGCGACGCTGGATCCGAATCAGGATTATTTCGCAACAATTACTGTGCATGAAAATAAATATTTCGACGCAGGTGTCTATAACGTCGATATTAGCTTGATGTAATAATTGTACGCTCACGTAACAGTGAGCCACTGGAGAATTTCATGTTTTCGTTGTTTATCCGCAGAGATGGTCTTATTAATCCACCGAACTTGGGAAGTACCGACTTTCACTGCCATATTCTACCGGATATAGACGATGGTCCCAAAGATGAGCGCGGTTCTTTGGCGATTGCCACCCTGCTGCTCGAACTGGGCGTCAACAGAATTTGTTGCACCCCGCACGTTATTTCGGATTTGTATCCGAATACAACCGAAAAGATTGTTGCACGGGTAAACGAATTTCAGAAGACGCTGAACGATCGTGGAATTCCGTTGGAACTCATTCCAGCGGCTGAATATTATGCGGAACCCGCATTCCTCGATCGCATTGAAAAAGGCGACATCCTCTGTACCGGTGAAAAACGCTATGTGTTATTCGAATCCCCTGCGGAACATCCTCCTCGTTTTTTAAAAGATATTATTTTCGCGCTCCAAACACAGGGCTATACGCCGCTTCTTGCACATGTTGAACGATACTATTTTATTCAGAAAGATTACAAATTCGCTAAGGAGCTAAAGCGGCTGGGGGTTGCTTTCCAAGTGAATCATCCTTCCTTTTTACTTCCCAAAACCAGTCAGCGCGGCAACTGCGCACGCTGGTTGTACAAAAAGGGATTCGTCGACGAGCTGGGTTCAGACATCCATCGCGCGGCAGGATTCCCAACCGTTCAATCCCAATCCAAGGTGTCTGCCACGCTGTGACTGATTTTCGGTACCGACACTGAAACCAGATGATTACTGCTGTCGCGCTGTCAGAAGAGACCGGTGTCTTTGAACGTATCACTCATGTAAGTGATTACACCCTCATTGACCTCAATCACAGTGACGCCGGCATTGGCGTATGGGGTGTTGTCTTTGAGGGTACCGTGATTGGTCCACTCCACTGCCGCCATCGATTCATTTGCAATCACCCGCCCGATAGAGAAGGAAAGAGACGGGAATTTCCGAAAAAGCACTTTGAAAAAAGTGATAATCCGCCTTTTTCCTTCTAAAGGAGCGGTTTTCGGAAAATAAAAAACGGTGTCGTCCGTTAGCAGCGCTGCAACGTCGTCCAATTCGCGTGTATTGATCGATTCAAATAATCGCTCGGTTATTTCTGTTGTCGTCATCTGTACCCTTTATTTTTCTCATGAAATCCCAAAACATCGTTTTGTGTTCGCGACGATTTGCGCGGAGAGTTCAGCCAAATCTGCATTGCGAATATCAGCCAGCTTTTCGACGACATACCGCACATTTTCAGGCAAGTTCACTCGCCCGCGTTTAGGCACCGGGCTTAAAAACGGCGAATCCGTCTCACTCAATAGCCTGTCTTTGGGAACCCATTCAGCTACCTGCTGTACGTCGGTCGATTTAGGGAAAGTGACGATGCCCGAAAAAGAAATATACATTCCCATTCCCAACGCTGCATCCGCCAATTTTTCTCCCGCAGAAAAACAGTGAATCACTCCCCCGACGGATGGCACTTCTTCATTCTGTAAAATAGAAACCGTATCGTCGTCAGCGTCCCGAGTATGAATGATCACCGGCAGATTCAATTGCTTTGCCAGGCGCAATTGCGAAACGAACGCCTTGCGTTGTTCAACCGGCGTGCTGTGATTGTAATAGTAGTCGAGACCGATTTCTCCAACTGCAACCACTCTCGGATGTTGTAAGGACTGCGCAAGAAAATCGAGTGTGGTCTCCGTTACATGGGATGCGTTGTGCGGATGAACCCCAGCGCCGACAAAAACCGATTCATAAGATTCAAAACGTTTCACCGATTCTAAAAATGAAAAATGTTCTCCCCCGTCAACGATTGTGATCTGGTGCCCCACACCTGCTGCAACAGCGCTTTCAATGACGAGATGGATATCTAAACCACGCTGTGTGAGCATATCGAGATGACAATGAGAATCAAATAACGGAACGTGAGCTTCACACATTATCACGGGTTCTCCATATGGGTTAAGATGTCGCTGACCTCGCTACGCAACGGCTCATCCAGCTGTGTCAGCAATGTTTCCAATTTTCGGTGAACACCGTGATTCGCGTACGCGCACTGAGCCAGCGCCTGAATCGAGGCAGACGCCTCGTCATTTCGATTCGTACTGCAAATGAACTCATAAAGCACATCGGCCACGTGCTCCGACGACATTTCCGCCAGCGTTTGAATCATCGCCATTCGCTTTGATTTTCTCCAACTGCCCAACACCTGCTTCACAATTGTGCGGCCGTCCTGTTGTCCCCACTCCAGAAGAGCCGCAGCGGCCGCTGTTTTCAGTGTTGAAGAAAAAAAACGACCGTGCGCCACCTGTTGAACTATTTCGGCACTTCGCATCGTCGGTTGCGCCTTCGACAGCGAAATCAAAGCAGAACGTGATGCCTGTTGACGCTTCAAAACAATACTCTCCAACAACACCCGCGCAGCGTCGGTAAGTGCCGCTCCCAACTGCAATGCAGCCTGTTCGGAAACCTCGCGGTCCGTATCATGAACCATCTCTTCCAACCGAGAAATCGCCCCGTCATTTTCGATATTCGAGAGCAACAGAACTGCCGATAGGCGAACCGCTGCATCCGCATCTTTCGATGCCTGAAGCGCTGCCTCCAACGGTACATCAAAAAAAATGTGAAGCATCTCGATTGTGACACATCTGATATTTGTATTCGGATCTTCGAGTAAAGGCCATATCCTTTCAGCGTCAACCTTTCCTCCACGTTGCGTCAATGAAGCCAATGAATCAATGGTTTGCACACGTATTTCTTCTACCGGATCGGAAAGCAACGGCACCAAGGTGTCAATCGCCATTGAAACATTATCGGAATCAACAACTCCCAAAGACACCACAGCGGCCAATCGTGCCGGAGCGAATTCACTTTTCGAATCTTTCACTGCCGCCGAAAAATTCGGAAGATCCATAGGAAGTGCGAAATTACTCATTACCGATTACTGATTCCATTTTATTCAACTCGGTCTGACAACCCGAAATGACATTTATGAATGATTATCTGTCGGTGTTCCGTTGTCGTTCTCGGCCGCAGCATCTGACGACTGGGGACCAGACTCGCTACCGGAATCATTGTTCGCCATCGATGGGTCTTCCTTCCTGTTGCGTCTGCTCTTCGGCCGGTTTTGGTTATCATTGCCATCCTGCGGTTCTCGTCCGCGATTACCGTCATTGGTATTTTTCAACGGACGGATGTCAGTGATCTCGAATGTCTTCAGACCGTGTTCGGTTTCAAGTTCAACCCGAACCAATCCGCGAAGGATGTCACGGTCGCGAACCCGACCGCTTCCTTCAGGTGTATCCACTATTTTTCCCACCCGCGGCATTTTTTTGCCGTTTTCCTTGTACACTTCTTCTTCGTACGAAAGGCAACACATCAGACGGCCGCATTGTCCGGACACTTTCTCAGGGTTCAGTACGAGATCCTGATCTTTTGCCATACGAATGGATACCGGGGCAAATTCACGAATATACCTGCTGCAACATAACACGTGTCCGCAGGTTCCCAGCCCGCCAATCATGCGTGATGCATCGCGCACGCCGATTTGCCGCATCTCAACGCGAATGTGCAGATCTTTGGCCAGATCCTTCACCAACTGTCTGAAATCCACGCGGCCCTCGGCCATAAAATAGAATACAGCTTTGTTTCCGCCATGCAGGTACATGACTTCCACCAGCTTCATCACCAGTTTCAGCTGGCTGATAGATTTCTGACAAAGCTCAAATGCCTCTGCCGCTTTCTGCAGATTGCGTTCCCGTTGGCGCATATCATTTTTCGACGCAATCCGGAAAACCCGCGGCACTTCGCGACTCACGTAGCGACGCGTAGTCGGCACCATCACTTCACCAATGGCCAGGCCCCTATCTGTCTCAACAATCACCTCGTCGCCTTTCTGCAAAATCAGATTCTCACAGTCAAACGGATCTATCGTACCGCTTCGATGCGTTTTCACCCCGACAATATCTGTCAATTCGCCTTTCACCTTCAATGAAACATCCAGTGTGGGCATATCCACATACATTTCGTTCTCATCTGCATCATGAGGCTTCAAGAAATCGATATCTTCCGCTTCCATTGAAGCAAAATCCTGCCCCTGTTTGCTGGAAAAAAACGTTACATCGCCCGAGGGAACATCTTCAAACAAGTCATTCGCCGGACGGCTACCTGAATAATTCTCGAGATCAGAGTATAAATCCTCGTTGAATGTGCCATCAGGTGCTTCGACTTCCACCCGCGCCGATATGTCCGGCTGATTTCGTTCGCGCCCGCTACCGGTACGTTTTCGCGACCTATCATCTTCCCGACCCCGATTGCGGCTGCCGTCATTGCGTGAAGAATCGCTTCGATTCCGGCTTCGACGGGGTCCACGATCGCTGCTCGCGCCCTCCTCTGAACCGTTTCGATTCCGGCCTTTGCTGCCGCTGCGACTGCGTTTTGTGCGACGACTTCCATCTTTGCTGTCCGTAGTCTGAGAATTGCTGTCGCTGGTTTCTTCTTGCTCCCCGGCGGGACGGCGACGCTTAAAAATACGCTTCTTTCTACCGGGCCCGAGGGATTGCTCCTCCACCTGCCTGGATTCTGCATCCGCGTTTTTTTCAGTGCTTTTATTCTTATTGCCGCCGCGCGAGGAACGCCGCCTCCGCCGAGCCGATGGTGGACGACTCTTTCTCCCCTCATCTTTCGAAGCATCCGTATTATTCGAAGGAGTTTGGCTCTCTCCCGTTTTATCTTCCGTGCTCATTTCGCTCCAATCCTGCTCCAATATTCATTTTTTGTTCTGCTGCGCATGTTCATCACCATGCCTTCAATTGCCAGCTGAGGATTCATGTTATTCCGCTGAATGCTCACCAGCGCGCGGTTAATCGCTGCAATATGCGTTGCTACGCTTTCCACAGAACCGCCACGCTGCAGTTTGGTCATTAAATCGCCAAATTTCAACGATAATCCGTTCGAAACAGACACACCCGCCCTTGCATTCAGTAAATCTTCCATCACGAACAACAGCAACTCCAACACAGCAATAGCTTCGCCTCGATCGCGCAGCCGGGCCGCTGCAGACAGCGCCTGTTCGGGAATGCGACTGGACGCACCTTCTATAAGTGCGGCAACAATATCAATTCGACCGGACAGCTCTTCACTCCGATACTGCAAAGCGGTCTCCATACTGCCGCAACTGAGTGACACCAAAAGCGCAGCTTCCTCCTCGCTCACCCCGGAAGCCAGCAACAACTCCGCAATTGTCGATGATGACAACGCTTTGAAACGAACCGTCTGGCACCTGGACCGCACCGTAGGAAGCAAAGAAGACGCTGCAGCGGTTACCAGTATGATATAGTTTCCGGGCCTCGGTTCCTCCAGCGTCTTCAACAATGCGTTTGCTGCCGATTCAGTCATTGCATCGGCCGGAGAAATAATCAGCACCTTGGCTTTTCCCTCATGCGGACGCATTCGTATCCATTCTTCTGCTTGTCTGACCCCTTCGATTAAAATATTTCGCTTCCCCTCAGGGGGTTGCAATATCTTTACATCGGGATGATTCCCGGTGCGAATTTTACGGCAGTGGGAACACTCCCCGCATGCTTCCGGCGACTGCACGCAATTCATTGCAGCGGATAATGCCATTGCGGTTAATTGCTTACCCACGCCGGGCGGTCCTTCAAACAAATACGCATGATGCAGTTTATCACTGCGGAGTGCTCGTTGAAGCGTGGAAATCGCTGTTTCCTGATCTCGAATCTGTGACAAATATAGGGTCAATGTGTGTCCTTATAATACTGAAAAAATCAGTTATCACGCGATGATAAAGAGGTCAATGAATTAGGCGTGCGCACCGGAGCAGCGGTCAGGAATTCACCCAGCGTTCCGCATCTTCCAACTCCTCGAATATCTGCGTTTCAGCGGTACTGTGACAAGAAAACGCATCGTACATTCGAGCTATCCCATACACCAATTGTGATTTCGACACCGTTGCCACTTTTTGGATAGGATGCTCCTTGAAAGCCGCTATATCCTGCATGGCCACGTATCTCATTTCTTCGGCACTAACGATAAAGTTCTCCACGTCAAGGAAGGCGAAAATCTGATAGCGATACGGCGACTGCGCCAGATGTCGCAGCACTTCGGTATTGGCGGAAACCAGCTCCTCTGACGTGACAACACCGCTGAACACCACCAGCACCCCGTCCTCCCGATACTCTATTTTATCGAGCATAAATACTCCTTGTCTGCGTGCGGTTTACAAGTCTACCGCCTATTCTCCAAATGTAAACAGAAACCACCCTTCTCAATGAGATCCGGTCTGACATCGTTTTGGGTTCTTGCGCTTTTTTCGGATTATCCCTATGATCCCGACATGTTTCTGCGATTCACGGCATGCAGCATTTTTCGATTCGGTGTGTTGTTCGGATTGTTGACAGGCTGCAGTCCGTCGCCCGCCTCAACTGATACCGATACCGCCGCTACCGAAGGCAGTTCAACTCCCTCGCCGGTGGCGAATCCTTCCTTACGTCGGGAGTCCGCACCGTCAAAAACCGCCGAAACACCGCGCGCTGCGGTGAAAAATGCCACGCTTCAGTTCATCTCAGAAAAAATTCAGATAAATGTGCTGCCCGGCGGCAAAGAGGTCGCTATCGCCGGCCGATACCTTTTCGCGAACCCCCGGCGCCAAAAATGGTTCAGCCGAATTTATTTTCCATTTTTCATCGACGACGTGCATCCTCGTCCCACAACCATTACAGTTGCGCCGGGCGCCTATAAAAAACACAAACAGGGAATCGCCGTACCGGTGAAAATCAAGGCGCAAAACCAGAAAGAAATTACCATTGCTTACCGTCAGTCCGCGCCGGATCAAACCGCCACCCACCTGGTGAGCAGCGCAATGGCATTCGGAAAAAATTTGGAAACTGCGCGTTTTGATTTAATTCTGCCGTCGCCATACCGACTATATTCCAGCAGCTACCCACTCAAGCTGTACAAAGAAGACGGAGACTGCCGAATTTATCGGTACGAGCAAACGCCATTTACGCCCGATACCGACTTCACTGTATCGTGGCGATAGCACCGCAGCGGGTGTCAAATCTCGAACAGGCCAGTCATCATTCTGACTGAGATATCGCCTGCACTTTGACACCGTCCACGAAAAAACGAATAAAATCAAAAGACTATACGTGGCACACGCTTTGCAAACCTGTGCCTATTATGAATTGTATAAAAACCATATTCATCGCAACCCTGCTCCTGATTCCGGCGTACAGCTATGCCGACGACTTATGGTCGCTGCAGGAACTGACCGTGCTGGCGTTCGACAGCCGCGATGTGGATATTATCGCCGATGAAGATAATCGGGGCGTTCGCATGGTATTCAGCGAGTGGTCTGTTGAAACGGAACGCCAGATTCAAAGCACTCTTGCCGACACTGATATTGAGTACCGGCTTTACCCCAATCGTCAGGCTCAGATGACCGTTGAGCTATACTCGGCAAACGCTTCGTTGAAATTCAACATGAAGCAACAGCACCGAACCGTACAGATCATCGTCGGAAATGCGCGACCGGAACTCGAAATTCTGGAAGTGCTGCTCGATAAAGACTCGGAAGTCCCATTTTCTCCCGAAGTTGCGGTGCTGCTCGAAAAAGGAGATCTGGCCGCGGCCAGAACCCAGATGCTGGTGGAAAGCACTGATTCTCCCGAAGACAAAGAGCTGGCCAAACAGAGAGTACATATGATTGAAGCCGGACTGCGCGGCGGGGTCGCCGACGGATGCAGCATATCCAACAAATCGTACGCCACACCGGCCGGAAGAGAAGCCGCGTTCTTGTTGTCATGGTGCTTCTATTCTTTGGGAAACGTGGAAAAAGCGGAGCAGACCCTGGCAGAAATGAAGGAATATGTAGAGGATGACAAAATACTAAATAGAATAGAGAACAAAAGAAGACAGATACTAACATTTAGTCTCCTTAAATACGGACGCAGCGACAGCACCGCGCTGCTCGGCAACACGTTTACCCGCTTCGCCAAAGATTTTCTGGCCCGATTCTTTTCGGTAACCATTCTGGAAAACGTGGCGGACCATTTGATTCAACTGGGGCTTGGTTCCATCTTGTCGTCTTACGCCGATGAAATCATGGCCAAGCTGAATAATGATGAGCTCAAAAACGCAGCTCCCGCATTGGCCGAATGCTATCTGAACGCGGGTCAGTATGTTCGCGCGCAGGATGCGGCATCGTACTTTCTGGAAAAACCGCTTCGTCCCTGGGCCAGAGGTCGATTGCTGCTGGTGCGGGCCCATGTGAATCTACGGGAAGGCAACTGGAAGGACGCGATTTCTGATTTTGATGCGGCCAAACAACTGATTCTGCTGCAGCCGAATGACGAACTGGCGTTGATGGAAGCATATGTACGCGAAGCCCGAACCCCACAGACGGTGTTTGAACCGGTTATCGTTGAAAATGACCCGGTGAACGCGGCGCAGCGCCGATTCGCCACGCGTTTACAGGCGGAGGCCGACCTTCAACAGGGAAAATCGCTTCCCACGGAAAAACTGGGGATGCTCCCGGATCACGCCCTGTATCACGCACTCGGAGAAGCAAAAACGACCGATAAAAGCCAGGCCGTCACGCGCATTTCCAAGGTACTGGCCGCGCGAAACAGCAGTTGGGCGAAGCTGGCCGCGTTGGATACGGCCATATTAAAAATGAAAAAACAGCTGGCAACCGAATTAACGAAACGGATCGAGCCATGAGTATTTTTACAGAAGTGAACAGTGTCGCGGGTGCATTGGATTTCCATATGCAGCGTCAGAATCTGATCTCGGGAAACATCGCCAATGTGGACACTCCCGGATACACCCCGAAAGAGATCATTCGCAGCGATTTTATCGGCGGTAGCGATTTCGCCATGGAATTACGGCGCACGGATGAATCGCACTTCAGCACGTCCAATCTGGGAATCGACGAACACTACGAGGTGCTGGACGTGAAGGATCATGTTCCCGGAAACGACCTGAACTACGTGAGTCTCGACCAGGAAATGGCCAAACTGAATGCCAACACCCTGAGGTATGAAACCGTCAGCAAAACAGTCACCAAACAATTGGGTATACTGAAGTACGCAGCGTCGGACGGACGGTAAGGAGTAAAAAATGAACGTTTTCAGCGCAATGGAAATCATCTCATCGTCCCTCACGGCTCAACGGACCCGGTTGAATCTGGTTGCGTCGAACCTGGCGAACGCGCAGACGACGCGTACGGAAGAAGGCGGGCCGTATCGCCGCAAAGATCCGGTATTCGAATCAGAGCCCATTCAGAATCGCTTTCAGGAATTGCTCGGCGATCGTCTCGCCAAAGAAGCGCAGGGGGTTCGGGTAAAGGACATTGTGGTCGATCAGACAGAACCGCAGCGCGTATACGACCCAGGGCACCCGGATGCGGACGCCTCGGGATTTGTCGCGTACCCGAATGTGAATGTAACCGAGGAAATGGTCAACATGATCATGGCTTCCAGGGCTTATGATGCCGGTGCCACCGCGATGAAGGCGATGGGACGCGTCGGGCGCTCCGCATTGAATATCGGAGGTTAATCATGCCGGTCGGACCAATAGAATCATCATCGATACAGGGCGTACTGCTCACTGAAAACAATATTCAGAAACCCGGTCTGGGGGATCATTTTAATGAGTTTCTGACCCGCGCCAACAGTATCATGAAAGAGGCGGAACAAATCGGCGAGGATTTCGCCGCCGGAAAGCACAATAACATTCACGAAACCATGATGGCTGCGGAACGGGCGACGATCACCTTCAAACTGGTCGGCGCAGTGAGAAACCGCATGCTGACTGCATATAACGAAGTCATGAACATGAGAATGTAACCGAATTTGGGGTTTACAAATGGCACAAGACAAAGAAAAAGCCGTTAAACAACGTCAGCCGAAAGAAATTGCTCAGGAAACACTGGTTAAGGCCAAGGGATATTGGGATCGACAACCCAAAACGCTGAAAGCGTCGGTGGTCATCATCGGTGTGTTAATGTTGGGCGCGGTCGCCATGCTGGTTACGGTGAAACAGACCAGTTTTCGAACCCTGTACAATAATCTGACGCCCGAAGACGCATCGGCCATCATTGAGTATGTAAAGGGAAAGAAAATTGAGTATGAACTCGAGGACGGCGGAACCCGTATTCTCGTCCCTGAAGAAGCTATCCACGAACTGCGATTGGAGTTGGCCACCGAAGGATTACCCACCGGCGGCGGCGTGGGGTTTGAATTATTTGACAAACAGCAGTTTGGCATGACCGAATTTGAAGAGCGGGTAGCTATGCGACGCGCCCTGGAAGGCGAG
Source organism: Deltaproteobacteria bacterium (assembly GCA_016936575.1). Classification (GTDB taxonomy): domain Bacteria; phylum Myxococcota_A; class Polyangia; order JAAYKL01; family JAAYKL01; genus JAFGXQ01. Next base: position 17,403 of record JAFGXQ010000188.1, on the reverse strand, counting down.
CTGTCGCGAACCATTGCCCGAATCAAGGTAGTGAAAAATGCCAAGGCCAATCTCGTTCTGCCCAAACGCACCCTGCTTGGTAAGGAAGCGTCTCAGGCACAGGCATCGGTAATTCTGGAACTGCACCGGGGTCGTGAACTTCCGGAAGGAACCATCAGCGCCATTATCCATCTGGTGTCGTCCAGCGTGGAGGGATTATCGCCGGATCACGTAACCATCGTGGACACCAACGGTAAACTGCTGTCTTCGAAATCAGACGTGGGCGGAAACGGCGGAGAGGGAATGGAGTATAAAAAACGATACGAGCAGAATATTGAAAACAGTGTTCAGCAGATGCTCGATCAATTGGTAGGACCGGGGAAATCCATTACCCGGGTAGCCGCTGATTTTGATTTCAGCCAGAGTGAAACCCAGGAGGAGCACTACGATCCCGCCAAAACAGCGGTGCGCAGTGAGCGGAAAGAACTCGAAATCACCGGCACTCAGACCGGCGGCGGCGAAGGGATTCCCGGAACCCGGTCCAACCTGCCCGGCGGAGAAACTCCCGGAAGCAACAATTCGAAAACCAACGCCCGAAAAGAGCTGGAAACCCGCAACTGGGAAATCGACAAGGTGGTAAAGAAAACCGTCGGCGCAGGAACAGAATTGGAACGGGTCACGGTATCTGTATTGGTAGACGGCGCCAATAAGGAGGGCGAAAAATTTGTTCCGCGTTCCAAAGACGAACTGAAGAAAATCGAAATGGCGGTGCAGGGAGCCATCGGATACAGCAAAACCCGTGGAGACTCTATTTCGGTGCAGTCAATCTCCTTCCATCAACCGGAACCGCTCAACGAAGAAGATATCAAGCCGCCGTTCCCGTGGAAACACTATCTGCCCGTCGCGGTGGGGATTCTGGTGGTGATATTCGCATTTCTGGCGCTGATGACGTTCCGTAGAAAAGGCGGGGCGGCACAACCTCTAACCGTGTCCACCGCTCAGTTGCTGTCCATGCCCAGACCGGTGCACGAATTGGAAAGCATGATTGAAGAACAGAACCGGCAGCTCCCCCCCGCTGATCAGTTGAGCAAGGAACAGCTGGCCAATCTGCCTGATATGTCAATTTTCAACGCACCTCCCGGGCTGGAGGAATATGCCCACCGTACATCAGAGATGATGGCGCAGGTGAAAAATATCTTTGAAGAAGACAGTGAAACCGCAGCGAGAATCATTAAAAAATGGATTCACGACAAACCCGTTGAGGAGAATAGCTGATGGCGCCGCAAAACCTACCGGCACAATTGGATAAACCGACCCAGGCGGTGCTGCTGATCATGTCGCTTGAAGAGGATACCGTATCGAAAGTGTTGCGTCATATGAATCCCGAAGATATTCGGGCGCTTCACAATCTGGCGGGCAAGGAATACAAAACGGATTCCACCGCGCTGGCGCGCACATACCGCGACTTTCTGAACGACGCGCAGACGCCGATTCTTCCGGCGGGCGCGGGCACGGCATACATTGAGCGACTGGCCCAGCGATCGCTCGGAAGTGATCGCAGCCGAAGTCTGTTCAAAGAAAGCGACCATGAGAAGCCGTATTCTTCCATTGAAAAACGATCGCCTGAAGAAGTGGTTGCCGTGCTCGAGAACGAAAATCCACAGGTCATCGCCGCCATTCTCGCCGAGTTGTCACCCGGATTCGCCGCCAGGGTGTTGAATCTCTTCGACATGGAACTGCAACCCAAAGTGCTGGCGAAAATGGCCATACTCGAATCAATTCCCAACGCAACGGTCAACGCTCTCTTCAGCGCGGTGGAAGACCAACTCTCTGAAGTGGATTCCGGTGACCAGATTACCGTGGACGGCATTTCACGCGTAGCGGGCATTCTGTCGAACCTTTCCATTGATGAAACCGAAGATCTGCTCACCAATATCGGTGACGAAGACCCCGGAATGGTGCTGCGGCTGCGTCGCGCCATGTTTGGATTTGAAGATCTTATCAATGTTCAGGGACGCGGCATGCAGTCGGTTATCAAAGAAATCAGCAACGATCAGTTGGTTCTGGCGCTCAAAACCGCCAGCGACACGCTTCGCGACAAGATACTTTCATCGGTATCGAGCCGAGCGGCCGAAATACTCATGGATGATCTGGCTGCCATGGGGCCGGTCAAACTGTCGGAAGTGGAAAAAGCGCAGCAGGAAATTGTAGACACTGCATTGCGGCTTGAATCAGAAGGTCAGATTGTTGTGGCCGGACGCGGTGGAGAGGAAATCGTATGATTTGGTTCAACCCCGACAACAAGGGCGGCGGATTTGATCTGGGAACACCGGACTGGTCGGGGTCATCTGAAAAACTCGGTGAGGATGTTCCTGTTTCGAATGTGATTATCGGTCAGCCCATATCCCGAATGCAGACTCCCTCGTCGCACAGAATGAATGCCGCGCCGGAACCCGCCCCTGAACCGGAACCCCCTCCGCCGCAGACCGAACCGGAACCGGATCCTCGTGTGGAAAACAATCTGAAGTTGCTGGCCGCGTCGATTAGCGGACTGGCGTCAAAACGGAAAGAGGTCGAAGAGCGGGATCTGCATTTCTGCATTGAAATGGCATTCACCATCGCTGAGCAGCTGGCATGTGGTTTCATAGAAGCCGACAAAACAAAAGTTCTTAATATTGTTAAGGAATCTCTCGGTATGTTTGAGGAGTCAGACAAGCCTGTTGTTCGGCTGCACCCCGACATCATCGAAGCCTTTGAAGAACACGAACTGCTTGAACAGCTCACATCGACGGAAGATGTCACGGTGAAATCCGATGCGAGCGTATCGGCCATGGGATGTGTGGTCACGGCAGAGCGCAAAAAGGTGAACGGTGACGTTCGGCATCGGTTGGAACGGTTGAAAACCCTGTTTAAAGAAGAACAAGGGGGCGACGGAAACCGATGAATTTGTCTCTGAACAGCCATGACAGTCAGTTAATCACTCACATGAAGGAGTTGGCCTCGTTGAAATTGGAGGGACAGGTGAGCGCCATCGTGGGCCCGGTGGTGAAGGTGAAAGGGTTGCGGGCATCGGTGGGGCAACACGTGGATTTATGGCCCCCCGGCGCCACACGTCCGATTTCAGCGGAGGCGATTGGACTGGACGAAGAGCAAACCCTGTGTATGGCATATGCATCGCTGGAAGGCGTTTCCATCGGTTGCAATGCCAGTCTTCGCAATGCGGATGCGTTGGTTCCGGTGGGCGATGCGTTGCTCGGGCGCATTGTCGACGCTCACGGACGCCCCCTCGATGACAAACCGTTAACACTGAATGAACGGCAATCCCTCCGGGGCACACCGCCCAGCCCGATGACCAGAAACCGCATTGATCAGATTTTGGAAACCGGGGTTCGGGTACTGGACTCCATGCTGACACTGGGTCAGGGACAGCGCGTCGGCATCTACGCAGGCGCCGGCGTGGGAAAAACCACCCTGCTCTCCATGCTCACCATGCATGGGGATTTCGATGTGTGCGTTATCGGCCTGATTGGAGAACGCGGACGCGAGGTACGGGAATTTGTGGAAGACGCGGTGACCGATCACAACCGTGCCCGCACATGTGTGGTGGCGGTTACAGGAGATCAGGCGCCGCTGACCCGAACCCGTGGAGCATTGTATGCAACAGCTATCGCCGAATATTTTCGAGAAAAAGGCCGACGGGTGGTGCTGCTGCTCGATTCGTTGACGCGCTATGCGATGGCGTTGCGGGAAGTAGGTCTCGCCGGGGGTGAATTACCGGCCACCAAAGGGTATCCGCCGTCTGTATTTGTGGAATTGGCCCGGTTGCTGGAGCGTGCAGGGAACAGCAAAAACGGAAGCATTACAGGTATTTACACTGTTTTAGTGGAGGGTGACGACATGTCGGATCCGGTGGCGGACAGCACACGCGCGCTCCTGGACGGGCATATCGTTCTTTCGCGGGATTATTCCAATCGCGGCATTTTCCCGGCGGTGGATGTGCTGTCGAGTAAATCCAGATTGATTACCCAATTGGCATCCCCTGAAAACCTGGATACGACACGGCGCGCCGGCGGGTTGCTGTCGGATTACTACCAGGCCGAAGACCTGATCAAAATCGGTGCGTACCAGAAAGGCAGTGATTCGGCGATAGACCGCGCCATTCTGTTCATGCCCCAATTTCTGAATTTTATTTCCCAGCCTCAGGCGACCAAAGCGACCTATGCGGAGGCGACGGCACAGTTGGGAGAACTGGTGACAAAAATCGAAGGCGCTAAAGTGAAACCGCAGAAGCGACGTAATTAATGAGGAAAGACGATATTCAAAAATTGCAGCGATTGATCAGCTTCCGGGAGCGTCAGCGGGATATTGCCGCCGCAGATATGGAAGCAGCGAAGCAGCGGGAGCTGGACGCACAGCAGCAAAAAGAGGATGCGGAGACGATTCTGGCAAATGAACTGGCCTATTTTCGCGAAAGCATCGGAAGCAGCTTGTCTCCGGAAGACATGGAACTGGCGGTTCTCAGTACGAAATGGGCCCAAAGAAATTTGGAACAAAAAGACGTCACGTTGAAAAAACAGGAAGAAAAAACAGAGATTGAAAGACGTAAGTTACTGGAATCTCATCAAAAAGTTAAGCAGATGGAAACGTTGCACAAATCGAGAACCGAGGAACGGACGCGAAAACAGACAAAAACGGTGCAGGCGGAACTCGATGATTTGTCAGCAGTGAAAGAGGCACATAAATGAAACGCACATTCGGTTATCTGATTCTTGTCGCGATGTTGCTTATCGGATGCGATCGATTCATGAACAACAACTCAGATGACAATACTGAACCGGAAGAACCCAAAGATACAGACACCGACACGGGCGGCGCCGACACAGATACGCAGACGGACGACACGAATGAGGTTGGCATTAAGAACGTTCCGCCCATTGTTGCTGAAGGCAAAGCACTCGAAGAGATTGCCCGCGCGCTCGAAGCCAAACGCGTATTGTTGGAGCAGCAGGAACGGGAACTATTGCAGCGGGAGCAGATGATCACCCATCTGGAGGCAGAAGCCATGGCCAAGCATCAGGAATTGACGCAGCTGCAGAAGGAAACCCAGGAAGGTCTCGACAACGCTGTCGTTCGCATCAAAGATCAATACACAACCGAGCACGAAAAGCTGGTAAAACACTGGGAAAAAATTAAAGCAGAACATAAAGAGTTTATTACTAAATACTTGAATACAGACGAGTCAGGAAAACCAAGAGACAGTCTGAAACCGGAACTCGCCCGCCTCAAGAAAGAGCGTGAACAGCGCATTGAACAGTTAATTAAGACAATTGAGGGAATGAACCCCGCATCGTGTGCCATGATGATAACGTCGATGGAGTTGGACGACGCGGTTGAGGTCATGCGCGGTATGAGCAGCACCAAATCTGCCGAAATACTCGGCAATATGCAACCCGACAAGGCGGCTGAGCTGGCCCGGGGATTGTTGGGTCCGAAAGTTCCTTCTGTGTCAGATCTTGAAGACATTGAACTGCCGGCAACACCGAACGCCACCGGTGAAGCGACTGAGAATGAGAAAAACGAGCGAGCCGAATGATACCGACCACCACCCATACTGCCTCAACACGTGCGGACGCCGCTACACTCGGCGTGCGCGACAAATCCATGGCCGTCGAGTCCGGTGCGTTTTCTTTTATATTTGAAGAAGAAAGCAACCGCGGCGCCCAGGGCAGCGCCGAAATGTACGGCGATTCCACCGATGCAGGGAATAGTGAAAAGCGTCGTCATTTCTACCATCCATTGGCGAACAATTCAGGTCGAAACGTTGAAAAACACGCGGTAATCGCCGTCAATTCCGCTGATGAGTCGTCAGAAAACTGTCAGAACGCCGCCGGCCGTAAAAATTCTGACGGTGAAACTGCTGAGCAGCAGTTCAGCAATAACGGCTCCAATCATTTCAGACGCCGTCATCAGCGCGCTGCCGCACCGGTTCCAAACAGCATCACAAATAATTGTAATCATTCAGCTATTTCACATACTGCGCCAATACTGACAAACACATCAGGGAGTACAACAGCAGCAATTGGCGCCGGTTTCGGGGTGCCGAACGAAGAAATGAAAAAATTGGTACGCGTCTTGCGTAACTCCAGCTTGAGCAAAAGAACCAGCGTGTTTTTGACGCTGGACTTGAAACAATTGGGAGAAGTGAAGTTAGATGTCACACTCAAAGCAAAGAAAGTCTACATTAATGCATCCATCTCAGACCGACGAGCGGCTGCTGCGCTTTCTTATGCCGTCAGTGAACTCAAACAGCAATTGGCTGCCATCGACCTTACCCTTGAACACTTTGAAGTCCAAACGGGTGGAGCGCCGAGAAGAGTCAATCGACATCAGGCCGAAGTCAGTGCCACTGTGGCAGTGCACTGATCAGGGAATAGAAGTGGTTATGTCTACTTCAACAAGGATTGAACCATGAGCATCGGAAGCATTACAAATAGTTATACATCGTCGTTGCAATCCAGCACTTCGACAGATAATGCCGCGCTTGGAAAAGAAGATTTTCTGAAATTGCTGATTTCCCAGATGCAGCACCAGGACCCGCTGGAACCGATGAAAAACCACGAGATGGTTGCCCAACTGGCGACGTTCTCCAATGTGGAGCAGCTCGTTGCAGCGAATGAAGGCATCACCAATCTGGGCGCAATAACGGCCACGGCATACGAAACCCAGGCCAACTCCTATATCGGAAAAGATGTGGAAGTAATCAGTGACAAAATGTACGTGGACGGCAGTGGAACCACCATTGATACCGGATTTTATCTGGAATCCAATGCATCCAGCGTCAATGTTTCTTTCGTGAACAGCCAGGGCGATACGGTTCGCACCATGCAACTCGGGGCGCGAAATGCGGGCCAGGTGGACGTGAGCTGGAACAGCCTGGGCGACGACGGAAGTGTCGTTTCGCCCGACGTGTACACCATGAAAGTGAGCGCGTCAGATGTCGAAGGACACGCAATCAACTACGAACCGAGAATTAGAGAAACGGTGACCGGCGTCAGCTACGACTCCGGATCAGCGGTATTACAATTGGGTGATCTACAGGCAACTGTAGCAAATATAGTGGGGGTATATCCCAGCAATGCTAACTGATGAGGTGTTAGTGAAGCGGCACACTAAAGTGCCAACAGTCGAAGGAGAGTTCGAATGAGTATCATCAAAACGCTATACACAGGCGTCTCGGGGCTCCAGTCCCACGGGAAAGCGCTTGGCGTGGTGGGAGACAACATCGCCAATGTCAACACCACTGGGTACAAAGCCGAAAACGCGGTATTTTCTGACGTGTTGGGGCATTCGCTGCTATCGACCGACATCCCGGGATCGGGGTCGAAGGTAACAGCAATCACCCGCACCTTCTCCCAGGGGACGTTCGTATCAACCGATTCGCCCACGGACCTGGCTATCAACGGCAATGGATTTTTCATTGTGAACGGCAATCTGGGAGGATGGAACGCCAATTTCTATTCCAGAGCAGGCCAGTTCGCATTGGATAATTCCGGTGCGTTGGTGAATCCCGAGGGAATGGTGCTCCAGGGCTATCTGGCCAATGGAGCCGGCGAGATCAGCAACCAGCTGACCGATCTTCGAATCGCCAACACCATTTTGCCGCCGGAAGAAACCACTGAGATTGTGATTTCGGCCAACCTGGATGCCGGCGCTACGCCGCCGACCCTGGCGTGGGATCCGACCGACCCCGGTGTGACGTCAAACTTCTCGACGGCGATTACCGTGTACGACTCGCTCGGAGAATCCCACCGTGCTGATATTTATTTTGTGAAATCAGCAACGGCCAATCAGTGGGACTGGCACGCGTTGGTGGACGGCGGCGAACTGACCGGCGGTACGGCGGGCGTCAATCAGGAGCTGGCGGCAGGTACGCTGGACTTCACCACTGACGGATACCTCGATACCGAGACCACCACCATCGCGCCTGACTTTGACTTTTCGGGCGCCACGCAGAACCAGGTGATCACGTTTGACTTCGGCGAAAGTCTCACCGAAGGCGGTTCCGGTCTCGACGGCGTTACCCAGTATGCGGCATCGAGCATTATCCGCAGCCAGGAGCAGGACGGATACGGTACCGGTGAATTGAACGGTGTGGGCGTGCAGGAAAACGGTGGAGTAATGGCGATTTACTCCAACGGTGAGCAACGTCTCGTAGGTCAAGTGGCATTGGCCACCTTCGAAGCGGAGGGCGAGCTGGCCCGAGCCGGAAACAACATGTGGGCAGAGACCCAGGGTTCCGGTGCGGCTCGTGTGGGCGGCGCTGCGGAAGGTTCTGCAGGTTCGATTACGGCGAACGCTTTGGAGCAATCCAACGTTGACCTCGCATCTGAGTTCGTGGATTTGATTGCATATCAGCGCGGTTTCCAGGCCAACAGCCGTACGGTAACCACTGCGGACCAGCTGTATCAGGAAATTGTAAACCTGAAACGGTAACGTAAGATAACTCTCTTTCGACAACCTCATCACCACCTGAAAAGGGGCGAGATTCCGATCTCGTCCCTTTTTTTTTGTCGAAATGCCGCTACTCTATCCCTGCGATTTCGAAATACCCCATCGTGGTTATCAGCTTGAAGAAATTGGAGGGTTCGCCGTTGTTGAAGTCGATGGCCACGTGGCCGGCGTCAAAAGATCCCATGGCCGCATCCAGGCTGTACCACTGCCCTTCGATATACACCTGACTCCAGGCATGACCACCGAAAAAATTGCTGTGCCCTTCAAATTCATCACGCACATACACAATACCGAACACCACCCGAGCCGGAATTCCTATAGCGCGGCATAAAGCCGTGGTCAGTAACGCGAACTCGGTGCAGTCCCCCTGTTTGCTCTGCGCCACTTCCAACGCGGAGGCATAGCCCACCGAAAGGCTGCGATTGCTGATGTACACTGAAACAAACTGCTCGATTTGCTTCGCCGCGATCCCCGCGGTCTTTGCCTTTCCAGCGGCCTGTTTTGCCAGTTGACGGATCTCGTCGTGATCACTTTGAATCCATGAATTCGATTCCAGATACTCGGTCATCGAATCACCCATGTTTGGTCTTTTATAAGGCAATGCGCCCGCACGCGGGAGTTGCTCCGGATGCACCGAAACCACAATTTCATCTGTGCTCTGTCGAATCACTTTCTGCTCTTTGGATTCAGGAAAAACCAACGTTTTTGAATCTGTCGGAATAATTCGATACGTACGTGTCTGCGCGACTTCCCTTGAGGACAGGGTTCTGGGAGAATCTAAGAACGACGCAGTGAAGATCTCCGCAGGGCTGTTCTCCGACAAGGCGTACTCTTTTTCGCATTCAATGGTCTCCACTTTCATGCCCATCACATCTGATTCGCTTTTCAGCGTTTCAAGGTCGTCATCCAGCCATTCAATGGTCTGCATGGCTGAGGTTCCCACCTGTGCCAACGTCACCACTTCAACCGCGGGGGCCACTCTCCCCAGCAGATTCACCGACGCGCGATCTTTGACGGTATACGAGAAATGAATGATGCTTTCCGACTCTGCATCAAATCCTTTTCCCTCGGCCTTGGTGCCGGGTGTCAACCCTTTGCCTTTCAGCAGCAGGCGCAGCCCTTCCTGCATCAGGGTCCCCTCCTCCCAATCCACCGTCTTGTCAGTTGTAATCCCCGCACTTGACGTGCGAATGTGCATTTTGCCCTCTTTCAGCACACCGCACGCCTGTTTCTGCAAGCCGCTCCCCTCGGTGACCATCTCGTACGAAATCGGCTGTCCGTCCACCGTCTCCACCGAATTGCTCAAACTGGCGATGCGCATTTCAATAGCACCCCGTTTCATGACGATTTGCGAAAATTCGCAGTTTTCAACCACATCGCCCCGCTGCAGGCGCCCACTGATTGCGTATCCGGATTTTTGACCGTTGAAAAACACCGCCTGATACCGGCCGTTCGTCGTACATGCGGGAGGCAGTTGTTCAACCGAATACTGCACCTTGCAAATACCGGATGAATCCATTTCACCGTTTTGATGACTCCCGCTGACGCCCGATGTTTCCACGGTATCGGCGCTTCCGGCTTTCGGTGCCTCGTGCCTGGTACATCCCCACAAAGTCAGGAGAACCATACCGACAACAATGATTCTCATCAGAATATCGAATGCATTAAAACTGTGCTTCATTTGAACCTTCTTTGTAAGAAAGAAATTACCTTCTGTAATTACGTATTGCAGGAATGATTCTTGGTCAGTGAATGGTCTTTGTCAATCTTCGTTTCAGGTCGTCCATTTCGGAAACCACATCGGACAGGTTGGCGGAGGAAATGGCCAATTCGAAGGCCGAATTCAGCAGCATAGTCACCCTTTCTGACACGCCGGTCAGTTCCCCCTGCTGCTGCGCCGTAGACTCGGCAATCTGTTTGACTTGACGGGCCGCCGCGTTGGCGTTGTCGGCACTGTGAATCAGCGTTTCGCGGGTCTGCCGAAGTTCCTGACTGAATTGGGTGAGCATGGATGCGGTAGAATCCATCGCTTCCATTCCCGAGGAGGTTTGATTTCGAATTTCACGCAGCAGCGAGGCGGATCGAAACAGGTTCTTTTCAGTGCTGTCGATCATTTCACGCAACTCGCTGGCCACCACCGCAAATCCGGCGCCGTAACGCCCGGCCGCAGCCGCTTCAATCGACGCATTCACAGACAAAACCTTGATATGTTCACCGATGTCCCGATTATAGCTCAGAATGCTTTCAATATTGTTTGTATTGGATACCAGCGACTCCATAATCTGCCGAGCGTTTTCGGTGGTTTCAAGAACGTGCCGAAAGGCATCGCTCACCTCGCTCAACCGTTGAACATTGCGCTGCAGTTCAGATTGCATTTCCGTCGAGATATGATTACTCCGTTTGGCGTTAACCGATGTTCCCGAAGCGCTCTCCATCATCTCCTGCATCACCGCAACCATCCCGTCCATCGCTTCCGCCTGAGACTGAGCCCGCATTGCCACTTCCTCAGACACTGCGGAGATCTTCGCTACAGAATCCTGAATTGCAGGCATGATCTGCTTTACCACCTGGATAATTTCGTCCTGCCGTTCAGCCATTGCCGCATGCTGCGCGATAGACGCCCGGCTGTTGTCGTGATGTTTGCGAAGATACACCCAGAACTGAACGACCATAATCCCGCCGACCATCAATGACGCGACAAAAGTCAGTTGCGGCGACACAGAATACCGCTCGTACCCGTGAAAATTATCCAGCGCCTGTTCGGCAACCAGCAATAAAAAGATGCCCACCGCACCTGCCAATGAAATCCGTTTTGAAAACACCGACGACTGCACGACTATCGATACAGCGGTCAACATCATCGCGGCGCCGAACCCTTGAATCAGTAAGATTACCGTCAGGCAGGTGGCCAATGTGGGAATCACCGCCAACCATAGCGACAGTTCAACTTTCTGTTTTCGCGCCGTTTGCAACCCGAAAAAAAACGCGATATTGGTGATTGCCATGACCCCGACGATAAACGCCGTCTGCCATACCTGCACGCTGAAGAAAGCGCCCAACGCAATCGCCAGCATGGCCGGACCGATGATAAATACGCGACGCTTCTGAAAGATGACACACTGAGCATACAGTCGATGCTCACCGTCTTCCTCATCGGCCAACCCCTTGAAAAAACCGGACGTACGCGATTTCCAGAATGCCGGTCCAAAAGACTTTCGCGTTTTTAAGGAGTCTGGTTCAGTTGGTTTCATGCTTCCTCTTCGAGGTGATCGAGTAAGGCAACAGAGCGTTTCGACGTCTGAATATTATATGGTGAATACGTTCATTTGAAAAGCGGTTGGGCGTGCGGTTTTTCAATTTCGGTAAATTCACCGCTGCGACAGCGATATGTAGCGGTCGTAAACGGTTCGCGGTTTTCTCAGCTGCACTGAGGATGGGACTTTTGAATCGCGAGACGAATTTGACTCAACTTCCAGTACGGGCAGCAGCATCAAATAGCGGGAAGAAATATTCATGTTTTCAAACTGATCGCGAAGTCGTTTCTTCCACCCCGCCTGCACAAAAGCATATTGTTCAATCAATGTGCCGGCTTTGCCCCCGTCACCAAAAAACCGAATATTCCGCACCCGCCCCAGCAGTTGTACCACCGGCGTTTTCAATTTCGCATAATCGGCAACATGCAACCGTAATCGATTGTCGCCGTCAACTTCAACTGAAACCACATTTTCCGCGATCAGATAATTCAAAACGATCATCCTCGCCATAATACGCGGATGCTGCTCAGGACGAAATCCGCCGGCAATGGCTTCAAGGGGAGAATGCAGATATTCGTCGAACAGCGCATTTCGGGTGGCATCATCGGGAAGCACCCCGATTGCCGGAAGTTCCTCATTATAACTCAAATACAGTGCCGCCAAATCCGCCCGCAATTCGGAGATCACATCGAAATGTGTGCCCAGCCGTTCTGTCAGCCAGGTGTCGGACTTATTTTCGGTGCCGTCTTTTCCGAACCCGGCAATCTGACGCAACGCGTGGTAGGCTACTGACACCAGTTGACGACGCTGAGTCCTTCGTTCACTTGCGCTGCGTGTGCCTGAAAAGGCAGAAGTCAACCGTTCTCCCACCTGGTGCTCAAACGCTTCGTTCACATTCAGCCACAGCACCGGGTGGATCCGGCCGAATTCGTCCGAAACCATGCCGGTCACGCCGAAACCGAATAAATCTTCTGTATCAGAAATCAACGGACTCGAGCCGTTGGGCAGGTCAATCAGATGTGCGACACGAAGCAACGGAACGTCCGCCCTTGCCGCCGTACTTTTGGTTCCCCCCACTTCACGCACTTTTTTATCGAGGAAATCCACCAGCTGATACAATTTCTGCAACATCGTGGAAAAGTTCGGATCCACCACATATATCGGCATCGACTGCATCAACGGCGTCGCGTTGGAGGAGGAGTCAGAATCTGCTGCAGCCGCGCTGTTATCGGTATCGGATTGTGCCTCTTCACGAGGTACAGCGGCTGTGTCCGACCCGTCAAAACCGTCACGCACACCAAAAATATATGGACGAACCTCTGTCAGCAGCGCTTCCAACTGTTCGATATTATTCGCTTCGAGAGGCACATTCGCGGCTGCACTGACATCAATGTCGGCGCCGTTCTGTATCGCGTGCTGCGTCGCGGCGCCCAGTTCTCCCGGAATAAACGTGGGTCTGACAATCTGTTGCGTGATGGGGTGAACGTTACTTCCGAACACCCACAATTGAAGCAGGTACGCTTTGATTTTATGACGAATATCCAGGGAAATCCCACCCGGATGGCGCAGGACTTGCTCTAAAATATGCCGGACGCGACAGTAATCAACGTGCTCTCCGGTGCACCCGGTGTTCCTGTGCTGCCGACGAAACCGGGTATACAGATCGCGCTTTTCTTCACTCGACAATCGCTCGAATACGGGCACGTCGACGGGAAGCACTGTCCAATCCAAAAAAGAATGCACCGATGCGGACGAATCCGATATCGAATCGGTATCCCGCCGGGTTCGTTTTTCAGACACGTTCCTGTCGGTCGCCTTTCCACGGGAGGATTCATCGGTATTACTGCCGCCGCAGCTCGCGGCCCACCAGGCCATTGCCCATACAAGCAGCGTGAAGCAAACCCTTGTCGGTACTTTATTGGAAACGTTAAACATCGTCATATCTGGAAATAATCGTGTCTGATTCGTAGCTCGGATTTTCTTTGGGATAATCCGACGTGAAATGCAACCCGCGACTTTCCTGTCGCAACCCGGCGCAGGTAATAATCAGGTGGGCCACCGTCGAAATATTCCGAAGCTCCAGCAGGTCAGACGTGATCACATATTGCCAGTAGTATTCTTTAATTTCTTCCTGCAGCATGGCGTGCCGTCGCTGTGCACGCTCCAGTCGACGATCAGAGCGAACAATTCCCACATAGTTCCACATGAATCGACGAAGTTCATCCCAGTCCTGGGACACCACCACATGTTCGTCGCTGGGAATCGCATCTCCCACGCTCCATTCCTCCACATTTTCATAATCGGGTACCGCCGGCGGATGCGCGATGAGCAATTCCGCGGCCCGATGGGCGAACACCAACCCCTCCAGCAAAGAATTGGATGCCAGACGATTGGCGCCGTGCAACCCGGTGCAGGCCACTTCCCCTACCGCGAACAATCCGGGAATACTGGTGCGTCCGTAGGTGTCGGTCACTAAACCGCCGCAGGAGTAGTGCGCACCGGGCACCACCGGAATCGGTACCGAGGCGATATCTATGCCGAACTTCGCGCAGGTTGCGTATATATTGGGAAATCGCTCCCGCAGAAAATCGGCGTCGAGATGAGTCACATCGAGCCATACGTGATCATCGCCGGTGCGTTTCAACACGTCGTCAATCGCACGCGCCACCACATCGCGCGGCGCCAGCTCCTTTTGCGGATGATAATCGGCCATGAACGCGCGACCGCGAATATCTCGCAAAATCCCGCCTTCCCCGCGCACCGCCTCTGAAATCAGCACGCTTTTGGCTTCAGGATGATACAAGATAGTGGGATGAAACTGAAAAAACTCCATATTGGCCACTTTGGCGCCCGCACGATACCCCATCGCCACGCCGTCGCCGGTAGCCACATCGGGATTTGAGGTGTACAGGTACACTTTACCCAGTCCACCTGTGGCCAAAACAGTGACCGGTGCCACAAAGGAATGCACTTCGCCCGTTTTTTTATCGAGCGCATACACGCCTTTGCATACCCGTTTTGGAGACTGCCGATTGGGAACAATCAAATTCACCGCCATATGCTGTTCATAAATGGCAACGTTGTCCAGATTGCGCACGGTTTCAACCAGCGCGCGAATCATCTCCTTGCCCGTTGCATCGGCAGCATGAACAATTCGCCGCGCGGAGTGCCCCCCTTCCCGTCCCAAATCGAGTGCTTCGGGTTCGTCTTTTTTATGGGTGAACTGCGTGCCGAGCGCAATCAACTCTGAGATACGCGCAGGTCCGTCTTTCACGCAGATCTCCACCACCTCGCGATTGTTGATGCCGCGTCCTACTGAAATCGTGTCTTCGATGTGGGACTCAAAGCTATCGGTGGCGTCAATGACCGATGCCACACCTCCTTGCGCTTCGTTGGTGGCCGAATCCTCGACACTCTGTTTGGTCAAGAGAATTACCCGCCCATAATCCGCCACCGTTTTGGCAAATGTCAATCCGGCAATACCGGTTCCAATCACAAGATAGTCACATTCAAATCGCATCGCACCCAGACTATAAAACAATCCGACCACATGCAAAATGAAAATTTCAGCTTTATTGAACGGAATTATTTCTGTTTAGTCCAAGTCACCCGCCCACAGGCAATGTAAAAAATCTTTCCAAGGCAATATTTCGATTTCGTCGACCACCGCAGGGAATTCCACCAGAGATACAACAATATAGCGGGATAATTTTCCTTCTTCTTTCAGCGCTCGAATTCCTTTAAGATCTCGATGGTCAATATTAGACTTCGCCTTCACTTCGATAGCCACCGCTTCATTGAATATAAAATCCACCTCAAAATTGGATTTCGACCGCCAATAGTGCAAAACGCCATCTGCCTGGTACGATATATACGAACTGATTTCGTGATAGATAAAACTTTCAAACGCCACACCGTATTCGGGAGAATTCGGTGGAAGTTCATCGCGATGCTGTAACGTGCGGGCCACACCGATATCAAAAAAATAAAATTTTGCAGTTGTGATAGGTTTGCGAACAGTTGTCTTTCTCCACGCCGGCACCGTCTGCGCGATCAACGTATCTTCGAGGATCTGAAAATACAAACGCACCGTAGATGTGGGAACCTGAGCATCTGAACCGATATTGGTAAAATTCAGCATCTGACCGTTGTACTGGGCCGCAACTTCGAGAAACCGACTGAACGCGGGAATATTTCGTGTTACTCCCTCCTGCGCGATTTCCTCGGTCAGGTAGTCGCCGGTATAGGAACGTAAATCTTCCTTAGGAGAGTCGGAAGCAACAATCGGTGGCAACAATCCGTACTGCAATACGTGGTGGAGATTGTCAAACGCCAGCTCTTTATAGACAAACGGGTGAAGCCTGCGATGCCGTGCACGCCCTCCCAGCAAATTCACTCCGCCCCGGCGTAACTTCCGTGCGCTCGATCCACTTAACAAAAATCGTGCATGCTTCTCTTCAATACAATAGTGAACTTCGTTCAGCAGCTCCGGAATTCGCTGAATTTCGTCAATAATCACCAACTCACCCGGCTGCACTTCCTGGCGCAACTGTGAAGGATTTGCACTTAGTCGTAAAAAAAGATCGGAACGCAGTAAATTGTACACTCGCGCTTGAGGCAGCACATGCCGCATCAACATAGATTTTCCGGTTTGACGGGGCCCGAACAGAAAACATGACTTCTTCTCAACAACGGCCTTAATATCGAGATGTCGTTCTATGTAGCGTGCTTTATGTTCCATTCAATCACTCCTGCAAAAAGATGAACCAATCATGACATATGATATAACAGATGTCAATTATCATGATAATCCACAACTATGATGTCATTTAATGCCAATTATAAAAGGGAAGAGAATCCACCCGAACATCATCCTACGCCCTGAAACTCTTTTTGCCCACGGGCTCGACGAATGGCAAAAATTCGCACGAAAAGAAGCGCCGCTACGACCACCCACCACGGCCGGTTTCCCACATATGAATATACCGTTCGATTTTTCATGAAGGTAACTCTGCTGATGAGGGCTTTTTCTTCCTGTACGCCTGCGCGCTGAACAATTCGCCCGACCGGGTCAACGATGGTGCTGATGCCGCTCATGGCGGCGCGTACAAGGGGTTTTCGGTTTTCGATAGCGCGCATTCTGGAGAGCGCTTCATGTATGGGCGCTTCTTCGGTATTGCCGAACCAGCCGTCGTAGGAGGGGTTGATAAGCAACTCCGCGTCTTTTGCCAATTTCCTGACGTAATCGGGTACCAACGCTTCGAAACAAATGTACGTGGCGATTGAATGGCCCTGAAACGGAATAATCGTCGTACTATCTGATGCGATTGCCTTGGAGTCCGTTGCAGAATTCTGTGCCGATACAAACTGTTCTCCCACCGGGAAAAGAATGTTTTTATCGTAGCGGCAATCCCGGCATACCCAGCCGTCCGGTTTGGCGAGTACTGCTGAATTGTAATGGCTCTGTTTGCCATCTTCTATCGGATGCATAATTGGAACGCCAAGCAACACCGGCGTTTGTAATCCGTTGAACATTTGCTTTATAGTATGCTGCAATCGGTGCCTGGGAACTGCCGTGTTCAGGATGCTCTCGCTCCACACCAACAAATCAATTTTGTTATGCGCAACCACTTCTTTGCTCATTGCCACATGCTTTCGA
>JAFGXQ010000187.1 GCA_016936575.1 Deltaproteobacteria bacterium | reverse complement strand
TGAAACTCCCGCACCCGCAAACATAAGGGCTGAACACCGTCAAATACCTATTCCGGGACGGAAACTAGATAGAGTTCAGGCATGACGTGGACGCTCAAAAAACTAAGAGATCATAAATCTGAAATCGACAGTATTGCCCAAAAGCATCGCGTTGTATCGCTTCTGGTTATCGGATCGGTTGCCCGCGGAGAAGCGACAGAGCAAAGTGACGTTGATTTCATCGCAAAATTTGAAGAAGGCTCCAGTCTGATGGATCTGGGTGAATTTATAATGGACCTTGAAGATTCCCTCTGCTGTCATGTGGATGTCATTAGCCAAAATGCACTGGATAGCCATTCTTTTCAACACACCATGGCGGAAGCAGTCTCTCTATGAGATACGACGCCGACAGAATTTCAGACATTCTGAATGCTATTGAAAAAATCAATAGCAGAATTGGCACAAAAGAAATTTTTGATTCCGACGAAATGGGCTCAGTGGTGTCTTCACCACATCGTGACTATCGGAGAAGCGGCATCACGCGTATCGGAATCCTTCCGCAAACAGTATGGAAATATTCCTTGGCGCAGAATTGTCGCAATGAGAAACGCTGTTGTTCACGGATATTTTAAGGTTGACTGGACGCAAGTTTGGGTTGTGGTCGAAAAAGAACTCACGCCACTTCAGCAACAACTCACTTCAATTTTTTCTGAAATTTCAGAGTAGAAAACCGGGGTCGACCTCGCGGGCGCATTCTTGGCACGAAATCCCGTTCAAAAAAAAGGGCCACCCTACTGGGCAGCCCTTTTTAGAGCGGGATACGAGATTCGAACTCGCGACTTTCAGCTTGGGAATCCAGCGAGAGTTGGCTCACAGTGCGTAATCATTGAGCATAGTGGCTCATTCTTTCGCCGTGAGCCACCCTGAGCCGCCCTGATACACAAGAAGAGACTTTTCAAAGAGACTTTTCTTTAGCCTTCAACGTTTTCAGCAACATGCTACTATGGTACATATTATGGTGATGATACATTGTCAGAGACATAACTCTGACGGATTAATTTCATTGAGGTAAAGACAAATTCATGGCGAATGTCTAGGTTTCAGAAAGGATTTGTTGAAATGCCAACAACAGTTGAAGCAATCTATGAAAATGGAGTTCTAAAACCATTGTCAAAAATAACGCTGAAAGAGCACAAAAAATATACCGTTTCACTAGAAGAATCAGCACCTGAAAACGATTGGCTTACGGCCCCATTACCGCAAATTGGAAACATTGTTTTTCATGAAGATCCTGCAACCCCCCTTGACCCCGAAGACTGGCCTGAGGAAAGTAGATAGTCATGATTCTCGACACGTGCATTTTGTTGTGGATGGCAGGAAATCCTTCAAGGCTATCAAGCAATGCGAAAAATGTCCTTGTTCCTGATGGAGAATTTTATGTTTCCGCCATATCAGCCTTCGAAATCGCCATCAAACACAAAAAGAATAAGCTGGAACTTCCCATGCATCCATGGGAATGGTTTCAAGAGGCAACCAGGATACTGAAAATTAAGGAGCTTCCGGTTTCTGCAAAGATTGCATCCCTTTCCACCGAGGTGAATGTCTCACACGCTGATCCTTGTGACCGAATAATTATTGCAACCGCCATCGAAAACAACCTACCCATTGTCACTTCCGACCATCTGATAAGAAACTGTAAACAAGTTGTTACAATTTGGTAGATACCTCTGCCTCAAAAACTACGAGGACTTTTCAAAGAGACTTTTAGCCCTTTTAGGGCATCCCAACACTACCGCCAAAACAAAAAAGCCCCCAATTACGGGGGCTTTCTTTGAGCGGGATACGAGATTCGAACTCGCGACTTTCAGCTTGGGAAGCTAACACTCTACCACTGAGTTAATCCCGCGAATGAATGATGCCCATAGACTACTCAAATTTTTTTTCGGGTCAAGCAAATGAAACTCCGCCGACAGGCCGAATGAACAATTTTTATCAAACATGCCTCACTAGTAATTCATTAATACGCAAAAATCGGTACAAAACCTGTACAGTTGCTTTCTGTCGTGCTAGTCAAGGCTCATAAAATCGAACTCGCCGTGCCGAGTTCTCGTGTTTTATACGTAAAATCAATGTTTTAGTAAATTTCGAGTACGATAAGGGACTGTAATGAATCACCTCAAACAACTGGAATCCGAAGCAATATTTGTTATTCGCGAAGTTGCGGCGCAAGCGGAACGGCCCGTTCTTCTGTTCTCCGGCGGAAAAGACTCCATCTGTATGGCTCATCTCGCCCGAAAGGCGTTTTATCCCGGAAAAATTCCGTTTCCGCTCATGCACATCGACACCGGTCACAATTTCGACGAAACTATCGAGTACCGCGATCAGTACTTGAAGGAAATTGACGCCAATTTAATCGTCCGCACGGTTCAGGCATCTATTGACGCCGGCCGTGTTGTCGAAGAAACCGGAATCGGCGCCAGCCGAAACGCACTACAGACGACTACGCTGCTCGACGCAATCGGGGAATTTAAATTCGACGCAGCGCTGGGCGGTGCTCGCCGCGATGAAGAAAAAGCGCGCGCCAAAGAGCGCTTTTTCTCGTTCAGAAACAGCTTTGGACAGTGGGACCCGAAGAATCAGCGCCCTGAGTTGTGGAACATCTTCAACGGACAGAAGAAAAAAGGCGAGCACTTCCGCGTGTTCCCGATTTCAAACTGGACCGAGCTCGATGTATGGCAATACATCGAACTGGAAAACATTCCGATGCCGTCGCTGTACTTCAGCCATAAACGCAATGTGTTTGAACGCGATGGCGTCATCTACGCCGCAACCGATGTGATGGAACGTGCCCCCCACGAAAAAGTGGTTGAAAAAGTAGTTCGATTCAGAACCATCGGCGACATGACATGCACCGGGGCGGTGGAATCACGCGCCGATTCTCTGAGAGACATTATTTGGGAAGTAGCTGCCACTCGCACCACAGAACGCGGGACACGGGCAGATGACAAACGAACTGAGGCTGCGATGGAAGATCGCAAAAAACAGGGTTACTTCTAAGCGGTATATATTATGAATGAAAAAATTGAAAATACGAGTGGTTACGACGTCGAAGAATACTTGAACAAGGAATTGCTGCGATTCACCACAGCGGGCAGTGTGGACGACGGAAAAAGTACGCTGATCGGACGTCTTCTGTTTGACTCCAAGGCGATCTTCCAAGACCAAATGGACCAATTGGAAGAATCGAGCAAATTACGCGGAGAAGAAACCGTGAATCTCGCACTGCTCACCGACGGACTGCGGTCTGAGCGGGAACAAGGCATCACCATTGATGTTGCCTACCGCTACTTTGCCACACCAAAACGCAAATTCATCATTGCGGATACCCCCGGCCATGAGCAGTACACACGAAACATGGTGACCGGCGCGTCCACCGCGGACTTGGCGATTATTCTAATCGATGCCCGTCAGGGGGTACTCACCCAGTCCAAACGCCACGGTTTTATCGCGTCATTACTGGGAATTCCCCACGTACTGGTTTGCGTGAACAAAATGGACCTCGTCGATTTTGATAGAGACATATTCGACAACATCGTCAGAGAATTTACGAATTTTGCGACCAAGCTCGATATTTCAGACATGATCTTTATTCCCATTTCGGCGCTGGACGGCGATAACGTGGTTGATCGTTCTGAACGCACCCCATGGTACAAAGGCCCAACCGTACTTCACCATTTGGAGAACGTCGTTATCTCATCCGATAAAAACCTCATCGACTTTCGATTCCCCGTTCAGTATGTGGTTCGCCCCAATCTGGACTTCCGCGGATTCTCAGGACGAATCTCTTCGGGAACCATCAAAGTCGGTGAAGAAATCGTCGCACTCCCCTCTCGCAAAACGTCGAGAATCAAAGAAATCGTCACCTTTGACGGGAATCTCGATGAAGCATCTGCAGGAGAAGGTGTCACGCTGACCCTCGAAGACGAAATCGATATCAGCCGAGGAGAAATGATTGTTCGAAAAAACAATCTACCGCGGGTGGAAAATAAATTTGAAGCGACGCTGTGCTGGATGGACGACAATAAAAAATTAGACACCGGCACACCTTATCTCATTCAGCATACATCCAGAATCGTGCAGGGATACGTGCGGGAGCTGCGGTACCTCATTGATGTGAACACCCTTCACCGGCAGCAGGACGCTGAAACGCTGGAACTGAACGAAATCGGCCGAGTGGTCATTGAAACAGCGATGCCGCTGTTTTTGGACCCCTATAAAAACAATCGAGAAACCGGAAGTTTTGTATTGATCGATCCGGCCACCAATCTCACTGTCGCAGCCGGAATGGTTCGATACGCATCACCCAGGACCGAATCGAATCGGGACGACCTGATGTTCACCGGCGCATCAATGAACATTGTGAAAGCTGCGGTTTCTGTGAAACGCGAACTGCGCGAGGAACGAAACGGACACAAGGGCCATGTTCTATGGCTCACGGGCCATGTACGCTCCGGTAAATCAACCATCGCCCGTGGCGTTGCCCAAAAATTATTTGACGCCGGAAAACAGGTGTTCAACATTGACGGAGACATCGTTCGTCATGGATTGTGCGGGGACCTCGGGTTCAATGAGAAAGATCGACGAGAGAGTGTTCGCCGAATTGCCCAGGTCGCCAAAATGGCCAGCAACTCCGGAATGATTGTTATCTGTTCACTCATTTCGCCCAGACAGGAAATGCGCGACTTTGCCCGGGCACTGCTCCCGGAGGGAACATTCAGTGAAATCTTCGTGGATTGCAGCGTTGAGGAATGTCGTAAACGCGACGAAGACGGTCTGTTTACCAAAGCCGACAAAGGCGAAATTCCAAATTTCACCGGCGTTTCAGCCGTATACGAAGTTCCGAAATCCCCCGAGTTCATCGTTCATACCGAAACAGAATCTCCGGAAGAATCTATCGACGCCGTTGTCGGTTATATTCAGACCAAGCTGTAGTCACGCCACACTCTCCAGCATTCTATGTTATTTTTTCTGAAATAAAATACGATACACCGGCATGCCCAAATCCATGGCGCGGCGCTCTCTTGAAGAGCGTGCAAGAAATGTATTCTCACTTGCCATGCCGTCGCCTTCCACAGGAATCAAATTCGGGTGTGCCTGTAAAATCTTCAGATATTCATCGGCGCGAAAATCCACATCGGTCTGTACAAAGTAATGCCCCCCCGGTGCGAGCAGACGCACTATGTCTTCAGTGACGGAATCAGTAACCACTTTTCTTTTCTGATGTCGCGCCTTCCACCAAGGGTCGGGAAAATGAATAAACACGCTTTGAAAAACCCCATCCGGTGTCATCCGTGCAATCACTTCGCGGGCATCTCCGTGCATCACCACCAGGTTGTCCAGCTGTTGCTGTTTCGCTTTCTGATCGCAGAGGTAGACCAGTTTTCTTTTTGTCTCGATACCCAAAATACGCACATCTGCATTCGTCGCGCGTTCTCTGATAAACTGACCGCGGCCGAAGCCGATTTCCAGTTCCAGATTTCCATCTCCCAATATCTCACGAGGAAACACGGGACCGGTGGTACCTTGAAAAGACGACACCTGAAGATACGGATTGTCATCATGAGTGTATGTTGAAGAGTCTCTATCTGTCATGAATGCTAACTGAACTATTGGGCCGGTTCAAGTGCGGTCTCGATCACTTCTTCCATGCGGGAAACAAAAATCAATTCAATGTCCTGCAGTATTTCTTCAGGGATGTCCGGTTTGTCCTTGCGATTGCGCTCAGGCAAAATCACGCATTTGATGCCGGCGCGATGGGCTGCCAATACTTTCTCTTTCACTCCGCCGATAGGCAGAACCAGGCCGCGAAGCGTTATTTCGCCGGTCATCGCCACATCTGAGCGAACATTGCGGTTTGTGAACAGCGAAACAAGTGACGTGAACATCGACACCCCGGCACTCGGCCCGTCTTTGGGAACACTTCCGGCCGGAACATGAAGATGAATATCAATTTCTTCGGTTACATTCGGCTCCAAACCGAAATTCTGCACGTTGGATTTCACATACGACAGCGCGGTCTGCGCGGACTCCTTCATCACGTCGCCCAACTGACCGGTCATGGCCATTTTCCCGCTGCCTTTCATCTTTGTCGCCTCGATAAAGATAATATCTCCGCCCATGGGCGTCCATGCCAGACCAGTTGTCACGCCGGGCACAGAACAGCGATCCGCCATCTCGGGAATAAATTTCACCGGCCCCAGCACTTCCTGGATGAAGTCATCGTTCGCCACATATTTTTGGTCTGCGCCGTTGCGAGCCACCTTCACTGCCACCGCACGACACACTCTGGCAATCTCCCGTTCCAGATTTCGCACACCGGCTTCACGGGTGTAGGAATCAATGATACGAAAAATTCCGTCATCTGGAAAATGAAGCAGCTCATCGGTCAATCCGTGCTCGCCGATTTGTTTGGGGACTGCGTAGTTCAACGCAATCTGGCGTTTTTCCTCTCGTGTGTAACCGGGAATATCTATCATCTCGATCCGATCGAGCAACGCCGGAGGGATTGTAGATTTGTTGTTGGCGGTACCGATGAACATCACCTTCGACAAATCATAGGTCACTTCGAGGTAATGATCTGAGAACGTATTGTTCTGCTCCGGATCCAACACTTCAAGCATGGCGGAAGCTGGGTCTCCCCGAAAATCAGAACCCAGTTTATCGAGTTCGTCCAACATGAACAATGGGTTTACGGTCCCCGCCTTTTTCATTCCCTGAATCACTCGTCCGGGCAATGCGCCGACGTAGGTACGGCGGTGACCTCGAATCTCCGCTTCATCTCTCACACCACCGAGGGAAATACGCACAAACTCCCGTCCGATGGCACGGGCAATCGATTTACCCAGGGAGGTTTTTCCCACACCGGGAGGTCCGACCAGACATAAAATAGACCCTTTTTTTTCCGGATTTAATTTCAGCACGGCAATCTGTTCAAGAATTCGTTTCTTCACCTTCTCCAGGTCGTAGTGGTCTTCATCGAGAATTTGCTGCACTGTATCAATGTCAAGCTTGTCGTCGGTTGTGGATTTCCAGGGCAATTCAATCAACCAGTCGAGATATGTTCTGGTAACGGTATATTCCGCTGATGATGTCTGCATATGACGAAGCCGATTCAGCTGCTTATTCGCCATCTTCTCTGCTTCGTCTGTCATACCGCTGTCAGCTATTTTGGCCCGGATCTCCTCAATCTCATCTTCAACATCCTCCCCTTCGCCCAGCTCCTCTTTAATCGCTTTCATTTGCTGACGCAGGAAATACTCCCGCTGGCTGCGTCCCATTTCCTCCTGTACGGCCGAGGAGATCTCCTTTTTCACTTTAAGCATCTCCAGCTGTTTAGTCAGCAGCTTCAGACAGGTCCGAATGCGTTTTTCCACGTCAACGGCTTCGATGACCGTTTGCTTTTCCGCGACTTCCACCGTCAAGTTGGACGCCACCAAATCGGCAAGAATACCGGGCTCGGTAACATGCTCCAGAATGCCCGACGCTTCCTTGGGAAGATTCGGCAGTAAATTGATTAACTTTCGACCGGTTTCTTTCAGATTGTTTGCCAACGCTTCCAGCTCCAGATTGTGCTGGGCATTGTCGGGAATGCGCACCACCTTCGCCCGAAGGATGGGGGCAACACTGACGGGCTCGATGATCTTAAATCGCTCCACGCCTTGCAGAACGACCGAATAATTGTCATCGCCCAACCGAATCACTTTCAATATCCGAGCGATAGTTCCCATTTGATACAAGTCGGGCCAAGCGGGGTCCTCGGTATCGGCATCTTTCTGACTAAGTACAGCGATGAGCTGTTCCTCCCCTTTTTGGACTTCCTCAATTGCGGCAATCGATTTTTTTCGACCTACGTTGATGGGGACAACAGACGCGGGAAACATAACTGAATTCCGCAACGGCAATATAGGGACAATTTGTTCAATCATTTCAAAAAGTTTTCCTTTTCTTTACTGGATGCATTTTGATATTCGAGCCAATATAATCTACTTCTTACGGTATCCAAGTCAAACGTGAATCCACAATAATTCGCTCAAAATCAAGTTTTTTTCCTTGCATAAATCCCAATTGACCATTAAAAAAAAACGCAAAATTGACACGAGGCGAGTCGTGTGGTAATTTATCCTACATGGTAGGCAAAAGTACGAAACATTCAGAAGGGATAAAATAACATGGTCAAACTAGCTCTTTTTCCAATTGTTTTATTAGCTGCACTTGTTCCACTCTGCTCCGGTACGATTTGGGGCCACATCCTGTTACTCGCTATCGCTTCTGGAATTCTGTTTGGAACGTTGTCATTGGGAACATCGTCCAGTGCAAAAACAGAAAAAATATTGAACAAATAAATTGTTAATTACCACTCCCCTCCTCGATAGCCGTTCGTTTTAAATATGTTGTGCAACTGAGATCGCCAAAACACATAAGCCCATATCGGCCGCTCAATAAATTTGAACTCTTTGATTTGGACATTGTTCGTCTTAGTCTCACCAATGAAAATATTCTCGATTGGAGTCGACTCAACTTCTCTGAAAATGATGCGGAGAAGTTCTGTGAAAACCATTGTCTCGAGCTGAATAATCCCTCCGACATTGCCCTTATCGAACGAATACGCGACGAATCAATTGCCTATCTGCAGGAAGAGTTCGACTTTCCGATGCCCGGCCCGATTCGCAATGCATCCCTACTGGAACTGCTCAAAACATCAGCCGATGCCAGTAATCGGCACCGTCAGTTCTGCGCGTGCACGTTGCTGAAAGCGATGCACATCATCAACCACTTCGATGCCGGAGAAGCCCGTCAGGCGCTGACCATTCCCGACCAGCAGCTGTTTCAAATCGCTGAGGCGCGAATATATAAGGTCATCAGCGGCATGATGGCAGATCGCCTTCCGGTAGTGGAATTCATGGGCGGAAGAAAACAGCGCGCCAGCATGGTGACCAAACTACTTTCCAAAGACGACCCCCTGGCCGCCCAATTATTCGATAAAATCCGATTCCGCGTGGTTACCGCTACCAAAGAAGACGTGTTGCCCGCAATCAACTACCTGTCCAAAAACCTTTTTCCGTTCAACTACATTCTGTCCGGAGAATCATATAATACACTGTTCCCGTTTGCATCTTATGTGGATGAACACCCCCGGCTACGAACAATCGCCACCGGGCAATCGGGGCCGAATTCCCAACAGGACAGCCTCAATCCCATGGCTCAAAATGTGCATTCTTCTCCCAAATACCAGGTGGTTCATTGGGTTGCCGATATGCCGGTTCGCATTGAAGATTTTAAAAATGCGTATATCACCGACGGTGTAAATCCGGTACCCAGACCGGTCATCTATGTGCGCGCTGAAATTCAAATTCTCGACCGCAAAACCCATCGAATCAACGAACGGGGGCATGCTGCCCATACCAAGTACAAAGCACGTCAACGGGAGTCTGTATTGGAAAAACTGCGCGTTCGCAACAACTTCGCAACCGTTGTGGAATAATATTCACCCCGGAATGTTCATATTATGTTCGGTTCCCGTAAACGCTAGAAGAGAGAATCGCCGAGCTTGCCAAATGAAAGCAACAGAGATATGAATCATCGTCACCTTTTTTCCACCATGGGAGTAGAAGATTGAATTATCGCTATATCGTTCACAAATTATGGTACTTTATATGGTTTGTCGCGTTACCGCTCTCCGTTTCCTGGATTACCATAGACATTCTGGACCGACTCAGAATCGTTGACGAGTTCGAGCCTTGGTATGTATTGCTCCTATTCGCTATTCTTGTTGTCTTTCTATATTCGTCCAAAAACAAATTACCGTTCTGGCGAGATAAAAATTTTGACTCTGACTTCAATCGAGGCCGACGAATCAAGAAAGCCGATATCGTTATCAGGCGTATCGAAAAAATCATCACGAAACACCACGCCAAGATTGCAGAAAAACATCACAAAGAATTAAAGGAACTCATTCATTCTCTCCGCACCGCTATTGAGAAACAGAATCACAATGACGTTCACACAAACACAAAAAAACTCGAAACGCTGGCAAACACACACCTCGTATTCGCACAGAAAAGCGCGGGTCGTGAATATTTTGAATCAATCGGAATCGCCGTTCTCGTAGCCTTCGGGTTGCGGCTGTTCGCAGTGGAAGCGTTTAAAATTCCCAGTGAATCAATGGTTCCCACGCTGATGGTAGGCGACCACATCTTTGTCAGCAAATACCGCTACGGGATCTCTCTGCCGTTTCAGAACAAACAATTAATCAAATTGGGAACCCCGCAATACGGCGATGTCATCGTTTTCGCCAAACCTTCCCGCCAGGAACAAGGATACGCCAGCGATGGATACGAAGAAACGTTGGTCGGCACCGACTTCATTAAGCGGGTAATCGGACTTCCCGGTGACACCATTGAAGTTAAACGTAGTGTGGTGTACGTTAATGGTAAACCGATTCCGCGTTGCAAGGTGGGCAAACGAACCTTCAAATCAAAAGACAGCCTGTCTGACGAATGGGTGGATCGCACCAGCTCTCTTTGGATCGAGAAACACGGTGACCACACCTACACGCTCGTGGAAGAATATCTGTTTGATGACTTTGAGCCGATACGCGTTCCAGAGGAGCAGGTTTTTGTTATGGGAGACAACCGCGACCGATCAAGCGATTCCCGAATGTGGGGGACGGTTCCATACGCCAACATCAAAGGCCGGGCAATGATTATCTGGTGGTCCAACAAACGACCGCACGGTTTTGAATGGGATCGGGTCGGCAGCATTATCATGGGAGAGCCCAATCTTTCCGAAGAACAGGAAAAAGCACTTGAAAAGTGTGCCCTGAAGTAATTAAATCACTGTCACATGAAATCCATTCATACCATATGGCTGTTGTCCATTGTTCTGTTGTTTTCCAAAATGACACCGGCTTCAACCACATCGAACAACACTCTCGACGAATCAAGTTCGACCGTAAAAAACACAGCGCCGGACACAAAAAAAAATTGGAGGAATGATCCCTCCGTGCCCAGACGACCGGCCTCATATGTGGGCGGTTCTCTTAATTATGCGCAGTTGCGTACCTGGGTGGAGGAAACAGACGATCACCGAAAACTGACCTTCGGCCCGCTGCACTCGGTAGCCAATGTATTCAGGGTGGGAGACGCGCTGCATGAAAAATTTGCGTTGGGATTTCAGATTCAGTTTCTAAACGCCAAAAAAGACCACGAACAGGTTTCAGCGTTCGCACTTCTTTTAGACGCGACGTTTTACCCGTGGAAGGGTCTGGGCATCCGCCCGTCCGCCGGGTTCGGGTTCGGATTTGCACAGGGTGAAAATAAGTGGGAGTTCGGATTCGGCGGTCCGGGAACATTGTCGTTTTCATTGCTGTATGAATTTAGAATCACCCGCAAATTTACCCTGGCCCCAATCGCACAAATGACGTGGCTGACGGGAGACGGATACGATTCACTATTCACCCTGTTCGGCATTGAAATGTTATTTTGGCTGTCCAATAAAAACCGGTACAAGAAGTAGAGCTGTCGAGTCACGAAGCGCTCAGTCGAGTCTTGTTTTTTCGCTTCAATACCACGCAGGCAATTCCAATTCCCACTGCTCCGCCGAGGGTATCTGCTGCGATGTCGAATATGCTGGAGTCACGCGTCGGAACGAAATATTGATGCAGTTCATCCAGACAAGCCAACCCGATGACAGACGATATTGCAACCGCAACCAACAGGAGTGTAGACCTACTCCAGACTTTGTGAATCCAACCGCATATTAAGAAACCAACAGGAAGGTACTCAAAAAAATGAGCCAGCTTGTCCCAAACAGTAATGTCTATCAACACAAGTTGCGAAGCCGTCATGTGCGAAACAACAAAAATGGCGACCAAGTATATCAGCAACGCGGTTATCCACGCCCATGCACGGTCAAAAATCGAATAGATGCTCAAACGAGTTCCCCTTCAAGACTATTAGGATTCACTTGTGTGATTTTTACGTTCACTAATTTTCCGGCAGCCTGTTCAATCGTCTCGGGCGAGACGAAATTTACAATCTGATAATTTCTGGTCCGCCCACTCAACTGTTTCGGCATCCTCCCTTTCCCTTCAACCAACACCTCCATCACTGTATTCCGCAACCCCGCACGAAATGCGCTTTCCTGGGCGTTTACCAATTCATGAATACGAGCCAAGCGACTTGATTTTTCTGCTTCAGAAACGTCATCATCCATTTTCTGTGCCTGCGTAAAGGGCCTGGGTGAAAACTTGAAAGAAAACGCAGCGGTGAAACCGACTTCCCGAATCAGCGACAGCGTTTCTTTAAAATCTGCCTCTGTTTCGCCGGGAAACCCGACAATCAAGTCAGTGGATATTGATATTTTCGGAGAGGCTTTTCGCAAACGGGACACCACGTCGAGGTACTCTTCCCGGGTATATCGACGCCCCATACGCTTTAATGTCACATTCGAACCGGCTTGTACCGGAAGGTGTATCGACTCGCACAAGGTTCTCAGCTGTCCAAATGCACTGGTCACATCTGGCGTCATATGCCTGGGATGCGGAGACGTAAACCGTAGTCGTTCCAATCCGTCAATTTGATCAATCCGAGCAAGCAAAGATGCAAAAGTGACATCACCCACCTGATATGCATTCACTTTTTGTCCGAGCAGAGTAATCTCTTTCACGCCAAGGGAAACCAGGTGGTGGATTTCTTCGAAAATATGTTCAGGCGCACGATGGCGCTCCGGCCCGCGAACAGTTGGCACGATACAATAGCGACAACGTTCCTGACACCCCTTCATAATCGTCACAAATGCAGAGACCTCGTAGGGCGAAACGCTTTGAATAGATAAAAAATCTTCTGGGCGGCCTTCGGTGAATCCGGTCACGCTGACATGTTTTCGCTCACGCTGAATATCTTCGATAATCTGCGGCAAATGCGTGTAATTATCGGGCGACACAACAAAATCCACGTGCGACAACAGCTCGAAAACGTTTTCTCCCTCCTGTTGTGCGACGCATCCGACCAATCCGACAATCAAATCCTCATTTTGCCCCTTCAATTTGCGTTTTCGCAACCGACCGGTCTCTGAAATCGCCTTGTGCCACGGTTTTTCCCGAATGGTGCAGCTATTCACCAACGCCAGCTCCGCGTCCTTGGAATCTGCGGTGAGCTGATGTCCGGCACGCGTGAGAATCTCCTCTATTCGCCGGCTATCGTGAACATTCATCTGGCATCCAAAGGTTTTTATGTAAAATTTCATGTAAGTTGCCTTAGTACTATTTGCTAATTGCGGTCAATAAGGTAAATTAAATTTTGCGTTACAAATGGTAATTGGGCACGAAGCCTATTATACTGGTGAAAACGTTAACCAACATACGCACTGAAGGGTAGAAGTTGTGGAAGATTTAACTCAAGATGACAGACGTAATCATCCCCGCGCCCCGATTGAATTAAAGGTTGAATACCGACGCTTGAACACCTTTTTCGCGGACTATACAAGAAATATCAGTCGTGGCGGGACCTTTATCAAGACCGAAAATCCACTCACAATCGGCACGGAGTTCATTTTCAAATTAAAAGTCCCGTCATTGAAAGAACCCATCACATTAAACGGAAAAGTGAAATGGGTCGTGAATACCAAAGATGCGACAGAAGACTCTCCGCCTGGAATGGGTATCAAGTTCATTTATCAGAATCAGGATGAACGCAACCTAATCGAAAGCAAAGTTGAGCGACTGATGATTGATAGCCTCGGAGAACACCTGTACCAGAAACTATTGAAAAAACGTAGCAGCTCTCCCCCCGAATAAATAAAACCACAGATTCTCTTGACTCCACTTGTTTACTGACATACGTCTTACAGGAAACCATTGTGCAAGGAGTTCCAAATGGCAAAGAAGGACGTAGAACAAGGCAGGGTCAAAATCTCAGCCCCCCCACCGATGGAGTCTACACTAAAACAGGTAGACGATGTTTTCATCGTGATTACAGAAGCATACTGCCCCAACGGCCACAATCTGATCACCGACGACAACGAGGAATTCGACGGTTACCCCGGCATCAAAGTTAATCTGAAAAGCGATACAAACGAAGGTATTGTATTTCTGTCCCCATTCCACGGCGATGGCACTAAAAAAGGGGAGCAAGGCTGGAAGGATGGACAAAAACTGCAGTTTTTCTGTCCCGAATGCAACGAACCGCTTCCAACGTTCGCAAAATGTCACTGTAGTTTTGAAAATGGACAAGACGGCGATCTGGTTAAATTATTTACCTCTGAAGACCTTTCAGACAGTCATATTTTAGCGCTCTGCAACGTTTGGGGATGTCGACGCTCTCGCACAATCGACAATTGGAACATAATATCTGAATTTTTAGATGGTCAAATCACGGACTAATCATTAAGATATACGCATCTTTGTTCGTCTGTAACGAATTCTGGAACAATTTGGCAGATGAAAAGGCAGAGATATTTCGCCATTTTGAAAGGAGAACAATCATGCAAAACAATGAACGAGTGTATTCTGTCAAAGATGTGGCATCCATGTGCCGTGTTTCAAATGAAACCATCAGACGCTGGATTCGAAAAAACAGCCTCAAAGCGTACAACACCACTGGTGGGCTTGCGATAAAAATCGTGGAATCCGATCTTCGCGATTTTTCGGATAGCTTGAATGTCTTTGTAGACTGGAAACTCACAAACGCGCGATAGCGAATTTCAACTCTCTGTTGCAATCGCCATCATCGCATCAATAATCACTTCAACTTCAGCAGCCTTGCTTCTTCGATAACGACGGGAGTAACAGGCACATCATCCATCACCGCAAAATCCGTTTCGACCGAATGTGTTGCCACCGTCGAAATTTTTTCGGCCACGTCAATGCCCTCTTCTACTGTTCCAAACGCGGAATACTGACCATTCAATTGCACCGTATCTGCGACACAGATAAAAAA
The DNA here is from genome assembly GCA_016936575.1 of Deltaproteobacteria bacterium. GTDB lineage: Bacteria > Myxococcota_A > Polyangia > JAAYKL01 > JAAYKL01 > JAFGXQ01. The sequence goes on along the minus strand of JAFGXQ010000187.1, from coordinate 12,177 downwards.
CTGACTGGTTGCACTGGATGGTTCGGTAGTTCGAGCCATCGATATTGTTCCCGCTTTGTGTTCCAATCCGGGAATGAGCTCCAAATCGATGGAATCTCCGGTGTCCGGTTTTTCCATCTCTGCGTTGTATCCACCGCCCTGTATCATGAATCCGGGAATCACCCGGTGAAACACCATCCCTGAATAGAAACCGGATTTCACATACGACACGAAATTACGGACTGTATCAGGAGCATCCTTGCCATACAACGCCAACACCATTGTGCCGTAGTTGGTTTTCAATTCCACTCGGTGGGTAATTTCAAAATCAGTGCGCGGCTCCACCGGAACGGGAAGCGCCGCCTCGACCTTCTCTTTATCGAAGGGCTGCGCCGCCTGTGCCAGCCTCTCCAGCCGCGCACGCGCGCAACCGAATGCAAAACATAAAGCGAGAACATATGTCAGTGATTTTATCATTCGCTGGCCTTATTTTGTCGAAGTAACAGAGAAAAGAGCAATCAGGGCATTACCATGAAGGCGATAACAAGCGCGTAGATCACAAGAGACTCAATCAGCGCCATACCGAGAATAAAGGGAGTAAAGATTTTACCCGACGCATTCGGATTGCGGGCAATACCTTCCAATGCAGCGCTGGCCGCTTTCCCTTGTCCCAATGCCCCGCCTAACGCTGCCAAAGAGATCGCAAGTGCCGCAGCAATCGCCTTCATACCCACGTCGCTACCTGCGGATTCTGCAGCCTCCTGAGCAAATGCAGATGACGCGACGAAAATCGAAACAAATGTTACCGATAAAAAAGCCAATACCTTACGAAAATGCATACTCGGTCTCCTTTTTGACCCTACTTATGAGTCAATGTTCTTCATGGGCAACCGCCATTCCAATATAAACCATAGACAGGATACAAAAAACTGCAACCTGAACAATACAAACCAATACTCCCAATAGCAGCATGGGCACAGGAACCAATATAGGAACTAAAAGTGTAAATGTTGCAACCACTTTGTGATCGGCGAACATGTTTCCGGCCAAACGAATTGCCAGAGACAACGGCCTGGCCAGATGACTGACCACTTCTATCGCAAACATCATCAACATGAACGGCAGTGCATACCATTTTCGAATTGGACCGAAAAAATGCGCAACGTAGCTAAAACCATTTTCTTTGATACCGTAAATATGGGTCACGAAAAAAATAATAATCGCCATTGCAAGTGTCGTATTGAAGTTGCTGGTGGGCGGTTCGAAACCGGGAATCAATCCGAGAAAGTTCGAGAAAAAAATCATGAAGCAAGCGGTACCGACAAGCGGCAAAAAGAACACTGCATGTTTTCTGCTCATAATGCCGTCCATCGTGTTCAATGTGCCCTCAATCATCATCTCGAAAAACGTACGAAGGGTCAGGCGGTCATCAGGAACCAACCCTTTTTCAACATTCGCGATTTTGGTTCGCGCGATGAGCACCAATAAAATAATAAGCAATGAAACCGCGCTGAACCCAACCACGTACTGAACAGAAATCGGTGCGTGCCCCAGATACGAAGTGCCGATGTACTCCTGGAGCTGCTCACGCCACTGTGCAAGCTGGGGAATAATCAAGTCGAACCATGTCATTCCGTGAGGCATTTATCTTTCCTCTCGCAATGCTTTGTCGCCTTCAGCAATTGCTTCAACAGCGCTGTTGCTGAGAACACCAACGACCAACGCTGACAAACCGAGTAGAAAAGCAATAGGTCGAACAGAAGTATACGTAAAGACCACACCGATGAGACTCAAGGTGACAATCGTTTTCGCGCCCATCAAGAGAGCCATTTTGTGTTTGCTCGCAGTCATTATCATGCGAATACCCAACCACCGGGTCGCAAGCCAATTCAACAATGCGATTGCGGCGCCGGCAAGTACACTGTAAAAAACAGACAAATCGAACAACACCGCAGCCCCGGCACAAAGCAACACGCCATAGCCGACGATAAAAATATCAATCTTTTTTAGTGTCTTCGGTCCCATTGTCTACCATTTGCCGCTTCGCTTTTTTCACCGCATCCACCACTGCTTTTGCGGCGGCTCCAAACCCGATACCCACGCCCACCCAAAAAAAAACCGGCGCTGTTCCCCAATGCGAATCCGCCCATTTCCCGGCGAAAATGCCGATAGCCACCGATACGCCCATTTCAATTCCGACAGCCGCGTAATTCAGCGACTGTTTCAACATTTCTTTTCCGTCAGCGTCCGTATCGCACCTCGTAAAAAAACAGTACCGCTCTACCATAGTCATCTGAAACGGTCAACTCAAAGTGAAGCATAACCCGCTAAGAATACAGAACATTCTCTAGTTCCGCATACGCCATTTTTGTACTTTTTTGCCCAGCATACTACCAGGTATCGAAAAAGCAGCAAATATAATGCTTGCGATAGCTGCTCCAATCGAAACGGCCTGCGTGATCGCCAATGTCACCCACACTCCCGCAAAGACCGCTATCGGTGCATTCCACAGCGAAGCCGACAAGCCGCCTAAAAGTATTCCCACCCATAGCGGCACTGACAGAATGAGTATTCCAACCAGAATAATTTCGGGTTGTGCAAGACGGTGAAGCGTTTCGGAACGAATGGCGTCTTTCTCAGATGGCGTAATATCCGGTGCGCCGACACGGCGTAATGACTCATTAAAAAAAACCTTCGAATCGGGATCAGCCAATCGCCATACCAGTTTTTCGCCGCCGAAAAGCGATAAAAAAACAATCAATGCACCCAATGCGATGAAGCGGACGTGAAACAAATCCGGGTCTTTCGCACTTTGGCGATCTGAGGTTGATTCGTTCATCAGATGATTCGACGGCTCAGTCATACCTACCCCATTTTGTCCATTTTGCGACCGCCAATCACATGCATGTGCAAATGAAATACAACTTGGCCGGCCGATTCACGACAATTTATCACCTGGCGATATCCGCTTGCCCCAAGTCCTTTCTGTTGCGCCAACTGGGCGGAAACATACAGCATGTCGCCAAGCAGTTGTGCATGCCGCTCTTCCACATCATCAAGCGTCGGAATATGTTCTTTGGGAATCACTAGAAAATGTGTGGGCGCTATCGGATGAATATCTTCAAATGCCAGCAAATTGTCATCTTCATATAATTTAGTACACGGTATCTGCCCATCTACAATTTTGCAGAAAATACAGTCATCGATCATCGGGTGCACTCCTTTCTCGGGTTCGACTATTGAATGAATAACAATGTAGTTATAGAGAACCCGGATAGAATAACCAATATTATTTCAAGTAAATGCGATTCTTTTTTTATTTGCATTTTTGACAATTAATACTTAAACATTGAGCAGTTTTTTTTGACCATAACATCTTCGTTAGGAAAGGACGTCGGAAATGGAAAGTTTTAATGCAATAAAGGTATTTTCTGCAACAAAAGCACGGGAGCGTAGCGAACTGGGGGAAGAAATTACTCGTTGGATGGACGAAAATCCCGGGATTAAAATTGTCACCACAGAAGTAAAACAAAGTTCGGACAGTGAATTTCACTGCCTTTCCATTGTTATGTTTTACCAGAAAGCATAGCTGATTCGCGTTCAGCCTAAGACGCTATCCCCTCTCCCCATAACGATGTCGATACTTTTGTGACGTCAATACTCTGACCAGATTATCGATTATACGATACCCATCACTACTTCCGGCTTGATGATAGCCGCTGTGAATCAGAAGATTCGCGGGAGGTAACAATGCCGAGCGCTTCAATCGCCTGCACCAAATCAATTGCTTTATAAGGCTTTTTTAGAAACTCGAACCGAGGAATTTCTGATTTCAACTGATGCAGTTTTTCCGGTTCCGGAGAAAACCCGGAAGCGATCAATGCGGGAATTCGCGGATTCAGCATTCTCAACTGCTTCAGCAACGCGGTGCCGTCCATTTCAGGCATCACCAAATCAAGAATAACTATCTGGATACGCTGCTGATGCTGCTTGAATTGAGTGAGCGCATCACTCCCGCTTCGGGCCTGAACCACTGTGGCCCCCAGAGTGGACAGCATACGATGGGCGGCGCGAAGAACAATCGGCTCATCGTCGACAAGCAATATCGTCAGGTCGTCCAACGGCGCGTCCCCTTCCTCAAACGAGGTGTTCACCAAGGCATCTACCTTTTCAATTTCGCCATCATACCGCGGAAACGTCATGACCATTGTGGTTCCTTTTCCGGGAACGCTTTCAATGCCTATTCTGCCCTTATGCTGTTCAACCGCACCGTACACCATCGCCAGTCCCAATCCGGTTCCTTTGCCAACCGGCTTGGTTGTAAAAAACGGCTCAAATATATGCTCTTTCACAGCAGCATCGATTCCCGATCCGGTATCCCCCACCGATAAAAAGAAATGCCCGTTTTTGGTTCGCGTTTTTATTTTCAGTACGCCGGTATCGCCCATCGCATCTAGCGCATTCAAACACAAGTTCATTATCGCACTTTCAATCAGCGCTGCATCTCCCCGCATTAAAATGGGTCCGTCCTGCAAAGACGCGTCAATCGAAATGTTTTTAGGTATCGTTCGCCGAATCAGCGCGAGAACCGATTCAACCACATGATTAATCGGAAACACCTCGTTGCTAAAATGGTTTTTTCTCGCAAAACCCAGCAGATTTCGAGTAAGCTGCGCTCCCTGGTCACACGCACTTGTAATCGTCTCCAAATCTCCCGAAACATCGCCGCCATTCTTTAACTCTTTGTTCAACGCAAATGATGCTCCCATAATAGCATTTAGAATATTGTTGATGTCATGGGCAACGCCCCCCGCCAATCGGCCGATACTCTCCATCTTCTGCGCCTGCTGCAGCTGCGCTTCCATCTTTCGCTTTTCGGTCGTATCTTTGAGCATTAAAACCCAGCGCGCGTTCCTCTTTCGCTGTAAAATCGTAGAGATTGTAATGTCCAAAGCTATCAGTTCACACTCTGGCGATTGAATTTCGGTAGAAATATCATTGCGAACGTCTTGCTCAGTGCACCCGCCCGAATTGTTGAACAAGTTGCGAACCTCTTCTGACAACCCATCTATATTTTCCCACCGAATACGATTGATCTGCATATTGTCAATATTCAACAACGCCAGAGCCTGCTTGTTCGCATCTGTTACCACGCCCCGGTGATCCAGACATACAATTCCCTGGGCGCTGTTTTCAAATATCAACCGATACTGTTCTTCTGTCTCTTCCAAATCGCTTTGCGCTTCCCGATGCAGAAAAAACCTTCTCCGCGCCCAATCAGTGCCGAAGCAAACGAGCATCGTTATAGCGAATGACAATATGGAGCGAGGAATCCACTCTTTCGGAACCATCGGATCATTCAAATGAAAAACCACAGCCGTGAAAACAATGCTTACAGCAGCCGCACCGAAACCCAAGCGAAGCCCCAGAAAGACGGTCGCAAGTACTGGCGGAATGAACGAAATCGCATTCACGGTATGTCCGAAAATCGGAAACAATGTATGCATTAAAATCGGATGAAGCAAAACAGCTCCAATAACCCAAAGCCAACGACGTTTTAATGACACAAACAATTCCTTTCGCATAAACATGCAAATACGTTTGTTTTCTATCCACTCGTTCTGCCGATATCACACTTTTATTGAAAAGAAAATGGCAAATGTAGATAGTACACCGCCCTGTACGACGACATGACAATTGATAACAGCTGAAAAAGGTATGAAGATTGAAAGATTCGTTCCACGCAGACAACAATTGGCTATCAGGCTTGCTCGGAATGCTCCTTCAATGCAATCGCCTGAAAATAGGCACTCACCTGATTGAGAAATTCCCCCAGTTCCCCCTGAAGTATCGAATCGAGTTTATGAACAGTGAGTCCGGCGCGATGATCGGTAATGCGTCCCTGTGGATAATTATATGTGCGAATGCGCTGACTCCGGTCACCGCTCCCTACCTGATTTTTTCTGTTCGCCGCCCTCTCCGCGTCCGCCTCTGATTGAAATTTGTCGTACAATCTAGCACGCAGCACGGTCATCGCCTTGGCCTTGTTCTTGTGTTGTGATTTTTCGTCCTGACAAATCACCACCAATCCTGTGGGAAGATGGGTAATCCGAACTGCGGAGTCGGTTGTATTCACGCATTGTCCACCCGGCCCTCCCGCACGCATCACATCGATACGCAAATCCTTCGCTTCATTAATCGCCACTTCCACTTCTTCCGCTTCAGGAAGAACGGCTACCGTACATGCGGAAGTATGCACCCTGCCCTGACTTTCAGTCACGGGAACACGTTGCACACGGTGAACACCGCTCTCGTATTTCAAATTCGAAAACACCTGCTTTCCCGAAATGGATGCAATAACCTCTTTAAAACCGCCACCATCCGTCGGTGACGAACTCATCACATCGACTTTCCATCCTTTAATTTCGGCAAACCTCGTATACATTCTAAACAAATCGGCGGCAAACAACGCAGCTTCATCGCCTCCCGTTCCCGCGCGAACTTCCAGGATAATATTTTTGGCGTCGTTCGGATCTTTGGGCAGCAACAGCCATTGCAACCGCTTCTCGGTATCTGCTTTCCTGTCATTCAATTCAGGAAGCTCCATCTGCGCCAACTCTTCGAGCTCTTTATCTCCAGAAGACAGTGATTCACGGCACTCTTCAATGTCGGCGAGTATCTTTTTGTACTCTCGAAACACCGGAACAATTTCTTCTAAGTCCGCACGCTCACGCGAAAGCTTTGTAAATGATTCTCGGTTCGAAATCACATCCGGATCGCACAACTTCTGTTCAATTTCTTCAAATCGTTCTTCAACTCTAGACAATTTATCTAAAAACATTCCATCACCAATTTATGTTTAGCTATGCGCGTAAATTTGAAGAGGCCTGCTGAAAAGCATCAAAATCGGAAAAAACTAACAATTCATCACTGACTGTCTCGGCAGAAGTTCCAACCTGTTCACGCCACAATGACGTGCGGAGGGCAACCAGCGCGATTTCCAATTGGTCATCGGTCGGCTCCTTTGTTGTGAGCAACTGCATAAACAACCCGGGCCACATGAGAGGCTTGATAATTGCCAAATTGCAGTGTTTTCCGGCAAATCGATTGAACTCATAAGAAATTCCGGCGACAGGAATCAACAGCGGCAACTTCACCAACACCAGCAGCAAATGAAAATAAAAAGGTTTTTCTTCAGACGGTTTGATCCAATCGGGTAAGATCGGAAGGATCAGTGCGGACACAAGAATGAAAACGAGTATTACAACCATTAAAAAAGATGTCCCGCACCTTGGGTGTAGTCTGGTTTTTTTTCGCGCGTTTTCAACTGTCAATTCTTCGCCCGCTTCGTAGGTGTATATCGCCTTGTGTTCGGCACCGTGGTACATAAACACACGCCGAATATCTTTCAAAAAACTGATCCCGGCCACATACGCGATGAACAATGCGATTTTTACAAATCCGTCAACAAAATGATAGCTCAAATCATCGACCGTCCAAGCTTTCCCGACAAACAATTTACCTGCATATGTCGCTGCGAGGTGAGGAACAAATTTAAATAACCCAATTGCGAACACCACACTCAACAGGATAGGAAACACCATCTGCATCCATTCCTTGTCACTGTCAGCAGAAGCCGAAGCCTTGGATGCAGCGTGTTCGCCTTGTTGTTCTTCCTCCGGCATCGCTTCTCTCGCTGAAAAATTCAACGCCTGCATGCCGTTCATCATCGCTTCGATCATCACGACGGTGCCTCGCAAAAAAGGCCAGCGTAAAAAAGGCAATTTGTTCCATATGGAATGCCAGACCGCTTCTTTGATTACAATCTCGTTGTCGGGCCGACGTACAGCTACCGCGAGACTGTTCGGCGAGCGCATCATCACACCTTCAATAACAGCTTGCCCACCAACTGGTACAGATTTACTCATTCATTACTCCGATTCGCTCGATAAAACGAGACGTTTGTTTACGTTCTTCCAAACGAAAACCCACACGGACTCGACTATATCAAAATTGCTGAAAAAAAGGGGATTATTTGCCGATTTTGGTTGCATTGTCGCCGTATTTTCTACGGAAACGCTCAATGCGTCCTGCGGAGTCTACCAATTTCTGTTTACCCGTATAGAACGGATGACACTCAGAACAAATCTCCACGGAAAAATTCTCTGTTTTGGTTGACTTGGTTTCAATCACGGCGCCGCAAGCGCAGGTTACCGTAACGGCTTTGTACTCTGGATGAATTCCTTGTTTCATTTTCTTCCTCTTTGGCACTCGCCGGACGCGAATTGTAGCCCGATTCCATGTACCGTTAAGTGTTCTTTTACTGGTTCATCGACTCCAGGAATTCCTGGTTGGTCTTTGTTCTGCGCAGTTTATCCAACAAGAACTCCATTGAGTCAATAACATTCAGCGGATGCAACAACTGACGAAGCAACCAGACACGCTGTAAAATAAACTCTTCAAGCAGCAACTCCTCCTTACGGGTGGAGGAACGGTTGATATCCATACATGGGAAAATACGTTTTTCCATAAGCTTTCGATCAAGATGAATCTCGCTGTTACCGGTACCCTTGAACTCTTCGAAAATCACCTCATCCATACGAGAGCCGGTATCGACCAATGCCGTAGCGATGATGGTCAGGCTGCCGCCGCCTTCAATGTTTCGTGCGGCACCGAAGAATCTTTTCGGTTTATGAAGCGCATTGGAATCCACACCACCGGACAGAATTTTTCCGGACGGCGGAACCACCGTGTTGTACGCACGGGCGAGACGGGTGATGGAGTCGAGTAAAATAACCACGTCTTCATTGTGTTCAACCAGGCGTTTGGCTTTTTCAATTACCATCTCAGCTACTTGCACGTGACGTTGCGCCGGCTCATCAAATGTGGAGCTGACCACTTCTCCGTCCACGTTGCGGGCCATATCGGTCACCTCTTCAGGCCGCTCATCAATGAGCAACACATGAAGCTTGGCATCGGGATGGTTGGCTGAAATGGCATTGGCAATCTGCTGCAACAGAACCGTCTTACCGGCGCGAGGAGGAGATACAATCAGACAACGCTGACCTTTGCCAATGGGGCAAAGCAGATCAATAATTCGTGTTGAATCATTGGGGGTGTCCGGAGTTTCCAGTTGGAACCGGGTGTCCGGATACAGAGGCGTCAGGTTGTCGAACAAGATTTTGGTCTGTGCAACTTCCGGCGGCTCGCCATTGATTTTTTCGACTTTTAAAAGAGCGAAATATCGCTCAGATTCTTTCGGTGGACGAATATTACCAGATACGATATCGCCGGTGCGCAACGTAAATCTTCTGATTTGTGAAGGAGAAACATAAATATCGTCCGGACCGGGAAGATAGTTATAATCCGGTGCGCGAAGGAATCCGAAACCATCGGGCAATACCTCTAGTACGCCTTCGCCAGTAATAGAACCATCTCGTTCTGATTCTGTTTGTAACAGCTGAAAAATAAGCTCCTGTTTTCGCATTCCAGCTACGCCATCAATGCCCAGTTCAGTCGCCATTTGAGCCAATTCTGAGACGGGTTTGTTCTTCAGATCCCTAAGATGCATTTGTTTCCTCTCGCTTTGTTATTTTTTGTAGTATGATCGCTTATCTGCGATGTTGGATTGACACTTATTAATAAACGGATTTCCTCAAATAGTTATTAATAACATTATGGGTTGCTCGTGCTTTTTGTTAGTGTTTTGTTTGGTATTAAAGCAACCGGTGTGAAAAAGTTTGAACAGTTTTCTAATTCCAAGATAATAGGTTGTCAAGAATATTTATCGAATAAGATCACAATTTTTTGAAGGAGTCGCTTTTATGACTGCACGCTGTGGATTTAGCCTCATGATTATCGTCATTATTATTGTCTTGGGATGCAACCCCAACAAACCTTCCGCAGATGAAGCAATTGTCTCCCCCCCTCCACCGACCCACGATGGAATGTGCGTATTGAAAGAATTGGGAGAGGCGTCAGATGCGATAGAAAAAAAATTACCAAACAACCAGTATGTGTCACTGCAGGGTATGTCGAGCCCCAAAACGCTGGTGTGGCAGGACATGACCACACAGCAAATCTATTACGCGACAAAAATAATGGGCGCTGAAGGCAAGCTGTTTTATATGGCCAAACTGAAGACCGGCGAAAAACCCAGCATCAAGTCCAATTTTCTCGGTAACATCATGTTGTGGCAACATTTGCCCACAGACCTGCTTCGCTCCATGAAAACCCAATTCAAAAACCAGTGGGGCGTGGAAATTGATGAAAAAAACACCTACATCATTCTCGCCGATGAAAAGCCCAAAGGCTGTAAATAATTCGGTAACGCTATTTTCTGGGAATGAACAACTCTGTGACCGTTCCTTCAAACACCTCTGTTGCTCCCAATATCGTCTCAGATAAACTCGGATGCGGGTGCACCGTCGCCGCAATCTGCACTGCCGTCAGTTGGTTTTGAATCGCCAGAGCAAGTGGAGAAATCAGCTCGCCCACATTGGGGCCGACAAGCTCCGCGCCCAGCAATTGCCCTGAAGTGTCGTCAAAAATCAATTTCGTACTGCCCGCTGTGCTCTCCAATGTCATCGCCCTGGCGTTGGCGGCAAACGGAAACTTTCCGATTCGAACCGAATATCCGGCCGCCGACGCGGAGGATTCGCTCATTCCCACGACCGCCAACTCGGGATGGGTATAAGCAACAGAGGGTATACAGCGATACTCCCGTTTCGTGTCCTTGCCGCTGCACACTTCAGCAGCGACGCGCCCTTCCGCAGAAGCCTTGTGGGCCAGCATCGGTCCCGGTGTCACATCGCCAATGGCATAAATATTTTTACAATTTGTACGCTGCTGCTCGTCCACAGAAATGAACCCCTTGTCGTCCACCGCAATGCCGATTTCTTCCAGACCCAACCCACGAGAATTCGGTTTTCTTCCGACAGCCACAAGAATATTATCCACCGCGATTGATTGAACGCCCTTTTTATTATCCACCGTCGCCAACAGGTCATCGCCCTGCACCGACGCCGCAGTCACTTTGGTTTCCAACAACAGCGTAAACTCCTTTTTCAATTTGGCCTGCAGTTGACGGACGGTACTTTTGTCCACACCGGGAATCAGACTGTCCGTCAATTCAACAACGGTCACTTCGCTGCCCAATGCCTGATACACCGTTGCCATTTCCAAACCAATGACCCCGCCGCCGATGACCAGCAGTCGTTTCGGAACCACCGGTGTATTCAGCGCCGTCGTAGAGTTCCAAATGCGTTCGTCGTCGGGCAGAAAAGGCAGCTGTATCGGGCTCGATCCGGTCGCGACGATCGCTTTGCCAAACTGTAGACGCTGTTCTCCATTCACGCCGCTAATCGCCAGTTCAGTCTGCGAAACAAAAGACGCAGTACCATGCACCACCTCAATCTTTCGTCGTTTTGCCAGGCCGCTCAATCCGGTGTTCAACTTCTCCACAATTCCGGCTTTCCAGCGCTGCAATCCCTGAAGATCAACCGCCAATGCCCCGCGCAATACCCCAGCCGTTTCGAAATGCGTGGATTCCGACAATAACTGCGCGATATGAAGCAGTGCCTTCGATGGAACACAACCCACATTCAGACACACACCTCCCAACACCGGATACCGCTCCACCAGCGCCACCTTCATTCCCAAATCCGCCGCACGAAACGCCGCCGTATACCCCCCCGGTCCGCCCCCAATCACCACCAAATCAAACCGAATAGAATCATTTGTACCTTGAGTCATTCCAATTTATTCCTCCCAATGAAAAACGTAGAATCGTTGCGCAGGATACGCATATACCACCACAACGCGTTTCGGTACACAGTTTGACACACCGTTACTCTTTTGAGGAATGTTTTCTGACTACGGAATGCCTCCCTAAAACAATCGCCACCAAGGCCCCCCACCGGGAAAAGAATGTTTTTATTGTAGCGGCAATCCCGGCATACCCAGCCGTCGGGTTTGGCGAGTACTGCTGAATTGTAATGGCTCTGTTTGCCATCTTCTATCGGATGCATAATTGGAACGCCAAGCAACACCGGCGTGTTCAATCCGTTGAACATTTGCTTCATGGTATGCTGCAATCGGTGCCTGGGAACAGCCGTGTTCAGGATGCTCTCGCTCCACACCAACAAATCAATTTTGTTATGCGCAACCACTTCTTTGCTCATTGCCACATGCTTTCGA